>NZ_DFBY01000033.1:0-46885 GCF_002366815.1 Psychrobacter sp. UBA3068
GTCGCCAATGTTCAACACGCCCTAAGAACGAATATCTAACAAAGTCTGGATGAGAGTATTTTAAAACATGAGTTGCTACTAAATCTGCAAGGGTGTCACCTTCTTTAGAAGGTAAATAAGAGTAAGCTCTATCATCGCCAATGCATGACACATTAAAGCCTGCGATAACGTTTTCTTTCATCTGTTTATAGTTGCGACTGAGATAAGTAATTGAGCCTATGGTCTCTGGAATGATAACAATCCGGTAAGTGTACTTTCTAGACGTTAAGCTTAGAAGCCACTTTGCTAAAAAACCCGTTACCACAGGACCCGACAGTTCGTTGTTTGCCATCGAAGGATGACATAAGTAGGTCGATATAAATATCTCTTCTTTGGTTTTACCTGGAATAATTAACTCTCCGTAGGTAAGACTACCGTCCTTTAATTCACTATCTATATAAACCTTATACTGACCAGGAACCAGTTTATCTCTCTCATTTTGAGAGAGACAAAAACCCCAACGTTCTTTATAGTAAGAGGTAATATAAGGTATGGCCGTCGGCTGATCTGGCAGAGAATAAAGATGCTCTTGCAACTCTTCAAGAGAAACCTCTTTATCTATGGGTATGGAATAGTTGAGTACATGAAGGTTAGAGACCTTAAAATCACATATTTTACTCCCATCTGGGGCAATGACATAAGCGTCTTGAATATTCCACTCTTTTGGAACTTCCCAATCAAAACATTTAGTCCCTGTTGGTACCTCAAAAGCTTCTAATTTTTGTAAATCTAGGTCGGTTTTTATAATGTTTAAAGACTTGCGAAAGCCATCTCCCGTTATACTGCGGCAAATAGGAAAAAGCTTGGTACAAAGGTTGTGCATATCGACACCAAGGTCTTCTATACTTAAATTTTCCATTTTATTCTTCACCTTCGATACGATATAGGTTACCTTTAGCTTTACCAGAATTTATAATATTTGCAGTAAACTCATAAGCTTTTTGCGCTGGTATGACTCTTAATCCAGAGCCTTCGCCCGGTCTAAACCCACTATATAGACCTGCGTCCCACATCAGTTCGCCTGTGGGGTTAACATGAGTTTCGACACCTTTTTCAACATTCCTAACAAATAGTCCGTAGTCCTTTGGTGTAGTCTTACCTATGGTATCTGTGTAGGTATTATTAAATACTTTGTGATAACGATAATCCACCTCATGCATCTCTTCTACATGATGATAAAAGGTCATGCTGTCTTGATCCGGTAAATCTAATACAGCTATTTTGCCCCCCATCTCACGTAATACGGCAAATGGAGAATCAGCACCGTACCCACTAAAATTATTAATATCTTTAAACTTATCAGATTGCGCGCCGATGACTGCAAAAGAATATATTGGATGACCAGTTCTTATAGAATTAGGATGTTTCCTTGCGGCTTCAGTCAATGCGCCCATGTGTGAAGGTGTACTATTGATATCGAAACCTTTAGTCGCAAAATCAAAGTTGAACAAAGGCAATAATAAAGTCCCAGATTCTCCAACCGCTTCTAACAACGAATCTAGAATATCTACTGGCGTTAATTTGATTCCTTTTTCTAAATATCTCCTGAAAGTTCTTCTGGTGCTGCTATGAACCAGTACAATATCCCCCTCTTCAATACCAGACTCTCTCCATTCACGCGCTAGATCTTTCATAATAAATTCCTCATATTTTCTGTAAAATGATAATTTTGTTTCTCTATATTATATGGATTGTACCAGACAACATTTTTACCTTGTTAACTCTTACACATTTAAAGACAAAAGTGTAGTGGTCAACAAATTTAAGACGGCTGATAAGAGATTTTTATTGAAGTAAATCCTTTCCTTTTCTGCTAGTGGTAAATAGTCATTAAAGCGGCGCGGTCTCACGTTTGGATAACAGTACGAAATATAATCAATAATGGCCCTCCTAGCTTCAGCAATATTCTCGTAACCACTCTTTACTCTCGTCTTCGGATTTCTTAACAGTAGCAAATAGGCTTATGATATTATATTGTATTTATTCAAACTGTTTTTTACTGAGTTTGGCGTTGTAACTTTACTAGACCCTGATTACTTTTTGTAATTCAACTCCACTTTAAATCAATACGGTTGCAAGCTTCATTTATGTTGGTACAAGTTGCGCTGCCTGTGCCCCTTTATCGGGTGTTTGACTATAGCCTACCGGCAGAAACAAGCGTCTCGCCACATGTGCTGTTACCGCAAATTGGTAGCCGCGTCGAGGTATCGTTTGGTCGCCAAACCTTAATCGGTATTGTCGTTACTCATGTCTCTGAAGCCGACAGTAGCGTACCACTCAATAAGCTTAAGCCCGTTAGTAAATGTCTAGACGCTGAGCCTATTTTAGATGACCGTATGCTAAAACTGGCCGATTGGCTTGCGCGTTATTACCACTACCCACTTGGTGACGTCTTAGCGGTCATCTTGCCAAGCTTGGTTCGTCAAGGCAAACCGTTAGATTTGCTGATTACGCACTGGCGAATTTTGCCACATGTCACTGATGATGACTTTCGCGCCAACGCAAAAAAGCAAAAACAGCAATTTGACATGCTAAAACTACATGGCGAACATGGCGCTAGTGAAGATGTACTGCTGTTAGAAGGCATGGAGCGCAATTTTTTAAAAACGCTTGAAGACAAAGGCCTGATCGAGCGTTATATTCAACCAAAACAAGCGTCCTCGCCTGTGACGTTAGCAAAAATGCCCCTAGATCTCAATGATGAGCAGCAGCTTGCGGTTAACGCTATTGTTGCTGCCCATGACGCTAAACGCTACGCGGGGTTTTTATTAAATGGCATTACCGGCAGTGGTAAGACCGAAGTCTATCTACAAGCGATGCAAGCCGTATTAGAAGCTGGCAAACAAGTGCTGATCTTAGTGCCCGAGATTGGCCTTACACCGCAGACGCGGGCGCGCTTTGCCAGTCGATTTGCCGCCCATATCGTCTTGTTACATTCGGGAATGAACAATACCCATCGCTTACAAGGGTGGCAAGATTGCCGCACTGGACATGCCCAAATCATCATCGGTACACGATCAGCCGTGCTATACCCCTTCGCAGATTTGGGCCTTATCATTGTTGATGAAGCGCATGATGGTTCTTATAAGCAACAAGACACATTGCGCTATCATGCTGCTGATGTCGCCCTTTATCGCGGCTCGCAGTACCGTATTCCTGTCGTGCTAGGTACGGCCACCCCCTCTCTTGAGCATTTAAAGTTAGTCGATGACGGCAAGCTCGTTGAGTACCAACTGCAAACTCGTCCTGGTAATGCTAAGCCTGCATCCATGCAGCTCATTGACGCCCGTCTACAAAGCACCCATCAACAAACCACGAACGATGGCACACGCTATGACACAGGACTGACAGATGCGCTAATCGGAGCAATACGGCAAACGCTCGAGGCAGGCGACCAAGTATTAATTTTCTTAAACCGTCGCGGTTATGCGCCTGTTCTATTATGCGAAGCGTGCGGTTGGCAGGCAGATTGTCCGCGCTGTGATGCTCATCTAACGGTACACTACAACAGCCAAGCGCAGCATCGCCACTACGCAAACAACGCCTATTTAAAATGCCACCATTGCGACTGGCAAGCCTATATTCCGACTGTCTGCCCAGACTGCGGCAGTCAAAATTTAGACGCTAAAGGGATGGGCACCACAAGGCTGAGTGAAAACTTACACGCGATTTTTGCCAATCCGCAAACCAGTAAGGTGCTTTACCCCATTATTCAAATCGATCGCGATACGACAAGGCGTAAAGACAGCTGGGAAAACATTTATCAGCGTATCAATGAAGGCAAGCCTGCGATACTGGTCGGCACGCAAATGGTTGCCAAAGGTCATCACTTTCCCAATGTCACCCTCGTCTGCCTACCCAATGCCGATCGTGGATTTTTATCCGCAGACTTTCGCTCGCCCGAGCATACCGCCCAGCTGATGATTCAGGTGGCAGGCCGCGCGGGCCGCGGTGACAAGGCCGGACGCGTGCTGATTCAAACCTTGCAACCTGACAACGAGCTGTTACTAAAACTGGTCAAAGATGGCTATTTATCCTTTGCTCGTGAGTTGCTGCAAGAACGCAAAATGATGGGCTTACCCCCGCATAGTCATGCCGCGCTGATACGCTGTGAAGGCAAAACGCTTGCGGCCACCACGCAAGCGCTCAAAGATGCGATTGCCATTTTACCAAACGCCCATAAACTGGCCGTACTGGGGCCTATCGATGCGCCTATGAGTAAAAAGAACAGCCGCTACCATGTACAGCTACTGCTCTTAGGCAAAGATCGTCGCCACTTACATCATGTACTCAGCCAATGGTGGCAACCCGTACTTGCCCTGCCAAGCGCTAAATACCTCAAGCTTACTTTGGATATTGACCCTGTGGGTTGGTAGTTAAAGCACTGTAAAGTAATCATCGGGCGCCGCGGTGTTATTTTTACTTCGGGGTAACAGTTTCTCATACTCGACTGTGTTAAATTTATAACAGCTGTTTGGCCTGCTTGATTAGCAGATAGCTTCCGTGTGCCGTACAAGTATGGATTATTTAATGTAACGTCAGAAACTTGAGTGTTGTTATGAAATCAGAAAATTCAAACCCGAGGCAAAATAATCCTGCTCATCAGGGTGCTACTGATACGCACACACATCAAGATAGTGAGTACCCTAACTATACGCATGCAGGGCAAGACAATCATGATCACGATGCCCATTTAGAACAGACAACAGCCCCGAGAGACACTAAAGGCTATCAACGAACGTTACTGATTAGCTTTCTTATCATTACTGGCTACATGTTTATCGAAGCCATCGGTGGCTGGCTCACAGGCAGCTTGGCGCTATTATCAGATGCCGGTCACATGCTAAGCGATGCGATAGCCCTTGGTGCCACCCTAATGGCGTTTAAGATTGGCGAAAAATCAGCCACTCACCAAAAGACCTTTGGTTATAAGCGCTTTGAGATTTTAGTCGCTACCTTAAATGGTGCTACGCTGGTTATCATCGCTCTAATGATTTTTTATGAAGCGATCAAACGTTTCAATTCACCCCCTGAAATTGCGACGCAAGGTATGCTGATCGTTGCGACTATCGGTATGTTGGTCAACATTTTGGTGGCGTGGTTCATGCATCGAGGTAGCCGCAGTAGTAACGCTCACGGGCACAGTCATGGGACAAATGATAGCCAGTCAGCTGACAATAAAGAGCCGGTTAATCTCAACATGCAGAGTGCTTACTTGCACGTATTGAGTGATTTACTAGGGTCAGTCGCCGCTATCATCGCAGCCTTACTGATGATGGGATTTGGTTGGGTATGGGCGGATGCGGTAGCCTCGGTAGTGGTTGCCATCCTGATATTAGTGAGCGGTTACCGTGTGGTCCGTGACTCAGTGCACATCTTAATGGAAGGCACGCCTGCTCATATATCGTTAGTCGATGTCGAACAAAAACTGCTTACTCACCCTCAGGTAAATGCCGTCCACGACCTTCATGTTTGGAGCATTACTAGCGGCTTAAACGCCTTATCTTGTCACATCGTTGTCGACGGCGACATGAGTATTCATAAATCAAGCGTGTTGATTGCCAGTCTAGAACAAAGCTTACTCGATCTTGGTATCCATCACGCCACCATTCAGGTCGAAAGCTTGTCGCACCCACAAACCGAAACACATAGTGATGCCTTAGTTTGTGATATCTCAAAGCAGCCCGCTGACAGTAACAAACACATAGGGCACAATCACTAAGCCATAAAAAAAACGAAAATTAAGCGAGATTATGTGGTTATAATAAAGACTGATTAGTAATAACAAGCAATCAAGCGGAACGTCGTTTGACTTAAGCCACCACATTTATTAGCATTTTTACCTATCTATTGATGATGTATCACTATGTCTAAACGCTCAGCGCCCTTTGTCGCCCCAGATCATATCGAAGACCCTACGTCAAAGGATGGCAAAAAACACGCCAAAGTTTTGCTCTCAACGCTGCAAGAAGACATTGCCAGCTTTCGTAATGAACAGTTTCCGCCGGATATTTTGCGGCAAATTCGTGACATGCCGATTTATGAAGGTAACTTAGCCGAGGTCCAAGCTTATCAACAGCGCTGGCAGCCTTTGCTGGCGCGTGCACTGGCTTTTTATCCGGCTGCCAATCTACCACCTGACTATCTGCCGCTACCTGCCAGCCTTGAGATTCCGCAGTTTATTTATCATGTGCAACGCTTGCATCTGACCAAGACCCGTGCCAAAGAATCCAAAAGCTTTGGCTCGGTAGGCGCGCTTACTGATAAATGTGGTGATTACACGGTTGACGAAGTTGCCCGTATGGCAGCCGTGTTTGATAGTGATGATGAAGCGCGTTTGGTCGCGCACCGTGAATTTATTGATTTACGTGCTTATGTTTTTTGCCGTGATAGTAAAGGCGAGATGCTAGAGCCTGAACGGGTGCGCTTTTATCGTACTGGCCTGATTGTCCATGCCTTGCCTGACTTTAAAATCGTAGACAGTCGGCAGACTCCGCGTAAGCGTCGTAATGATGCGTATAACAACCCAATCGCAGACAACGGCATTTGGAAAATTTACCGCAAAAAATAGTTTACGTCGTCGCCATATCGTTTTTGCTACCACCGCTTTATATTGCTCACTTGATTGCCACCATTAAGGATACAAGATGTTCGCTGCCGCCGCCGGCTCACCAAACTTAATGTTACAAGCTACGATTTTCTTGGGGGCAGCATTACTTTTTGTACCCTTGGGCAAACGCTTTGGGATTGCTACTGTGTTGGGCTATCTCATCACAGGGCTTATATTGGGCCCAAGTGGCTTAGATGTGGCGGGCGATGCAGAGAGCTTATTGCACTTTTCTGAATTTGGCGTGGTCATGCTGCTGTTTATCATCGGGCTTGAGCTACAGCCTTCACGGCTTTGGGCATTACGGCGCTCGATATTCGTGCTAGGTGGCCTACAAGTTGGTCTTACCGGCGCATTATTGATGTGGCTGTTAATACAGTTTTTTACTTTACCACTAGATACGGCTTTTATTGTCGGCTTCGGTCTTGCCCTCTCTTCCACTGCTTTTGTGCTCCAAATACTGACCGAAAAACAGCAGCTTTCAAGCACCCACGGCCGAGAAGCGTTTACGATTTTGTTGTTCCAAGATATTGCAGTTATCCCCCTTCTAGCGGTCATTCCATTCCTATCAGGGGTGCGTGAACAAAGCTACGACTTGATTTACTTTGGTAAGGTTTTTGCTGTTTTTGCCGGCCTCATTTTTGCTAGTCGTTATATTATCCGGCCGTTTTTTAAATTTGTCGCGTCAAGTGGGGCATCTGAATTATTGACTGCCGTGGCACTGTTTATCGTCATGGGTGTGTCTATTTTGATGGGCCAGATTGGTCTGTCGATGGCGCTAGGGGCATTTTTAACAGGCGTGTTGCTGGCCGATTCTGAGTATCGCCATGAGTTAGAAGCCAGTATCGAGCCTTTTAAAGGGTTGCTACTAGGGTTGTTCTTTATGTCGGTCGGTATGCTGACCGATGTCAAACTCATCTTGGCACAACCTCTCTTTATTATTGGCTGTGCGGTGGCATTGATGTTTATCAAATTCGGTGTCATCGCGGCGATTGCAAAAATATCTGGCAATCGCTGGCCGACCAGTATCAGACTAGGCGTCACGCTAGCCCAAGGCGGTGAATTCGCCTTTGTCTTATTCAGTGTCGCGACCGCCCAAAATGTCTTACGACCCGAGCTTGCAAACACGCTTAACCTTATCGTAACCATCTCGATGGCACTCACACCACTGGCATTTTTATTGTTAGAAAAAGTGGGTGAGCCTTTATTTGCCAAAAGCAAACCAAGCCGCGAATACGACACCATTCCAGATCATGAACATCAGGTCATTATTGCCGGTTTTGGCCGCGTCGGACAAATCATCGGTCGTGTGCTGCGTATGCATAATATCGAGTTTACCGCCATTGAGCGCTCGGCAAATCGCGTCGATTTTGTCCGTAAGTTTGGTAACCAAGTCTATTATGGGGATCCAAAAAACCCAGAAATATTACGCGCCGCGGGTATTAAAAAAGCCCGTGTGTTCATTCTTGCTATTGATGATTTAGAGCGTTCTATCACAACGGCGCAGTACTTGCGTAAAAACTATCCTGAGATGATTGTGTTAGCGCGCGCGCGTGACCGCCAGCACTATTACCGTTTACGTGAGGTTGGGGTGCGTCACATCTGGCGTGAGACATATTTGTCTTCTTTAGACATGTCGCGAGAGTCACTACAGCTGCTGGGTATCTCACCCGAAAAAGCTCGCGAAACGGTACAAACATTCCGTGACTACGATGATGACTTGATTGAACGTCAGCAAGCTATTTATGACGATGAAGCCAGCATGATCGAATCAGCACAGTCAGCAATGGCAGAGCTTGAGAGTTTGTTTGATGAAGATATCGATAAAGCTCGAAAGATGGATTTGAGCGATTTTTATGATGCCCTAAAAAGCCAAGCGACACCCGTTGATGATAAAGAGGACATCGCCACTGATTCTAAAAACTCACTGTAATGGCTAGGGCATGTCCTCATTGCAGCTCTTCGGTGCTAGCTTTTTATTCAATGAACTCATGCAGTCCCAGCTATCACCCTCTGGTAGATGATAAAAAACGAGTGTCTGATCATTGAGGTAGCGTATAGGAAACTTGACGTTTCGTATCGTGGCAATCACCGCACAGTCGGTTTCTGCTACGCCAGCCGCTTTGTTATCGATCTCAATGCGTATCTGCTGAGTCTCGGTATTAAGCGGCAGATTCACTGGACACCGTCCTGTTTTCTGATACATCAGTGCCACACGGTTTTGTGTCGTTTTGGCGACATCATAGGTGTCAAACAATACCTCATTGGCTTTTGGCTTAGCGATAATAGGTAAAAACTGCACCTTGATGACCATTAAAGCAAAGGCAAAAAAACCAAATCCTAACGCCAACCCAAATAAACTCACCCCACCCTCTCGGCGTAGATGTGCTTGTTGCGCGGCCTCATCTCGCGGATAGTCATTGATAGCGTCAGCAATCTCACGCCTTGCCATGCGATAATAATAAGCGTCCGTCCAGCGAGCCACCATAAATGACCAAAATAGCCAAATAATGGCCGCAATGCCTATACGTGTCGCCATCTGGTACGCATCAGGAATATAAGACATCGCCGCAAACTCAAATGCCACCAATACAATGGCCACGTTAAGCTGGATAAAAGACCACCCTGCCACACTATAGACAATGGCATCCATGTAACGCTTACGATATAGCAGCCAAGGAAAGGTAATAAAAAATGCAGCCCAGTGCCATTTTGGCGACAGATAACCTTGCTGATCGAATTGCTCAAAGCGTTTAAGATAGTAACGCTGGCTACGATGGCCAATAAACCACTTGTCTAGCTGTTGGCGCTTCGTAGGCGTTAGCTGTTCTTGATAAAACGGTGGCGGCGAATCCGTCTCGATAAATAGCATGGCAGTACACTCTGTTGGACTCAAAAATGACTCTATCAACGACTATTATATGATAATGTCAAAACTCGTGTATAGCATAGAGCAACCATGGAAGTCAGCCAAAAGCCTGCTAAAACAAGATTGTACGTTCACAGTTGTACCGATTTGACTTATAATGAACCAACCTCACCCACCTAACGAAGCCTTATTAATCCTATGAGTCAACATCCTGATATCAACGATAACATCACTAGTAGTAATACAACTGATGAGCAAGCCCTTAATAGCACTGAGCAACATACCCATATCGACAGCAGTGCCGATAGTGAAACAGAGCCAGCCACTGACAAACACCTACGTATTGTCAACACGTTTATGAAGCGGCGTACGCACATGAATAAAAACGCTGAACTGGCACTGACTGCGCCAGAGTTTGCCGATTATCTGGTCAATAACAGTTTCGGTGACGGCAATCTCGATGGTATTGATAACTTGCGTTCACTATTTACCGACAGCCCCAACGGCAGTGAAGCGCCGCTTACGCTAGAGATTGGTTTTGGACTGGGTGATTCTTTCATCGAGATGGCAGCAGCCGAACCGACCCGTAATTTCGTTGGTGTCGAAGTACATGAGCCTGGCATTGGTAAATGCGCTTACATGGCAGGGACTCAAGGTTTGACCAATGTGAAAATTATCAACGGTGATGCCATTCAACTGCTCAAACAATTGCCAGAAAATCATATCGATCGTATTCAACTGTACTTCCCTGATCCATGGCAAAAGAAACGTCATTACAAGCGTCGTTTCGTCAGTCCTGAACGTATGACCATTGTCACTCGTAGCTTAAAACAAGGCGGCTGGTTCCATACCGCCACTGACTGGGAGCACTACGCTTTTTGGATGGTTGACGTTTTAGATAACTTTGCCGGATTAACCAATCAAGCAGGTGCGGGCAATTTCACTGACCGTCCTGACTTTCGTCCAATGACCAAGTTCGAGCGTCGTGGTTTAGAGCGTGGACATGGGGTGTGGGACTTAATCTATATTAAAGATTAACGCGAACGGCTTATCCTCAATAGATTTTCACTCTAGCGGCTAAATTATCTAGCCGCTTTTTTGTACTTGTTCGCCCGCTCTCTACTAAATTACATAAGATTATTGCCTCATTTCTTGGCCATATCCCTTAAACCACCGAGCATAAGAATATTTAGGGAGAAAAATTCATAAAAATGTCATATGTGAAACATCACGACTAGCAGTCCATATATCGATAAAAATACATTTGCATTCGTATAAAAAAATATTATAGACTTATTGCCCTATGTTAATTATCTGCGCAAACATTGGTACTATAAGGGATTCATGAGTTCTCCCCATAAGCTGTGGATAACCCTGTGTATAAGTCACCCCTTGACAGAGACATCCCTAGATAACATAAAGGACAAGGTAAAATCGTTCATTTTTTATACAATAAAAAAATCATTAAAAATCAGATACTTAAATCCAGCGTTTACTCATAAAAAATTATTTTAAATATTTTTAAAAAAAATTTTATAGTCAATAATGTTTCACAACAGGGAAATCTGAGCGTTTTATTTACTGTGGACAACTCATAAAACTATTGACAAACCACCCCCTTTTCCTGTCCAAAACTTCTACTTTCTTCTCAGTCATCTCAAAAATTATAGACCAAACAGTAGCCTTAAGTCATGCGACAGTTATTGTCGTTTAGCGTCGTCTGACCCTCTATGTAATCCTTGGATTTTGTTATAATTGCCATATCTAACCAGTAGCGCTACCGATCTGCGTTAAAAATTAATGCGCATAATGTGACTTAACCTACACTATGACCGCTACTTTTCATGAACTTATTTTTACTTTTCTCGTGATTTAATTTTACTGTATAGTAGAGTGATACATCAGATACGACTGACGACATCACCACTATTATTCCCTATTTATTCTAGCTAGAGCTGGTCGCCTCTTATTGTCTAAGTAGCAATCAGCCCTATTGAACCATCATTTTGAGTAGTACGTATATTTTATAGATAGCATCAAAATTGATCGTTTCACATTCATTATTGCAAACAAGGAATCCAGTATGGACGACAATAAAGCCAAAGCCCTCAAAGCGGCATTAGGTCAAATTGAAAAGCAGTTTGGTAAAAATACCATTATGCAACTAGGTGACGACTCAGCCATTCTTGATGCTGATGTGGTCTCAACAGGCTCTCTTGGTCTCGATATTGCGCTTGGTATCGGCGGTCTGCCTAAAGGGCGTATCGTTGAAATCTATGGTCCTGAAAGCTCAGGTAAAACCACCATGACATTGCAAGCCATTGCCGAATGTCAAAAACAAGGCGGCACTTGTGCCTTTATTGATGCTGAGCATGCCCTCGATCCTGTCTATGCACGCAAGCTTGGCGTGAATACTGACGATTTGTTGCTCTCCCAGCCTGATAATGGTGAACAAGCGCTTGAAATCACCGACATGCTAGTACGGTCAGGAGCGATCGATATGATCGTTATTGACTCGGTTGCTGCCTTAACGCCGCGTGCAGAGATTGAAGGCGAGATGGGCGACTCGCATATGGGACTACAAGCTCGCTTGATGAGCCAAGCATTACGTAAAATCACCGGTAACGCCAAACGTTCTAACTGTATGGTGGTCTTTATTAACCAAATCCGTATGAAAATTGGTGTGATGTTCGGTAGCCCTGAGACGACGACAGGTGGTAATGCACTCAAATTCTATGCCTCAGTACGTATGGACATCCGCCGTATCGGTGCGGTCAAAAACGGTGATGAAATCATCGGTAACCAAACCCGTGTCAAAGTCATCAAAAACAAAATGGCCCCGCCATTCCGCCAAGCTGAGTTTGAGATTACTTACGGTGAAGGAACCAATCACTTAGCCGAAGTCATTGATTTGGGTGTCGAGATTGGTGCGGTCGGAAAAGCGGGCTCTTGGTACAGCTATGGCGACGAAAAAATCGGTCAAGGTAAAGCCAATTCTGTGTTGTTCTTAAAAGAGAACCCTGCCATTGCTAAAGAGATCGAAGACAAAATTCGTGCCGAAAAGCTTGGGGTGAAAAACGACAGTAAAGCCGCAGACAGTGACAAAGCTAATGAAGCCAACGAAGAATTGGTCTCTGACCCTGTACAATAATGGTTTCATCATTAATTGTTAACAGTTCCCATGGTTTATAATGAACATTAAAACCTTAGCTGACATACTCGCTGAATCGGACACCGACTCAGCGAGTACTCCTCGTACCCCGCAAAAAAAGCCTTCTCACTCCTCTAGATCTGTTAAACGTACCGATAAAGACCAACCCATACAGACAGCTAAAGCGAGTAAGCGCTCAATCCATTCGGACAAAAAGCCATCTTTGCCCAGCGATTCTAGTTTTGATGTAGACACTATCGAGACACCCTCCTCGACGGATCAAAAACCCTCCAAATCCAAAAGACGTAAAAAACACTTTCATCCAGCGGCTAACTTTACCCCTGAGCCTAGCGATGCGCCTACTTATCAGCCACCTAAAGCACAGAGCATCAAAGAGATGCTGGCAGAAGTTAAGCATAATGTTCATGGCAATAACGACGATAGTGCCGCCACTACTGACGACCAGCCATATGTAGACAGCTCGCAACACCTACCTGCGCTAACAGCGACTGATGATCGTGCAGCGGACAACCAAACCGACAATCTACCAGCTGCACTAAAAGCCTACTTGCGCACACCCGAACAACGACAGGCCGATATTGATGCCATCAAAGCTGAAAGCCGTTTGCGTTGGTTGGCTTTTTATTATTTGTCGCGCCGTGAGTATGGTAAGGCTGAGCTTAAACAAAAACTGATCGATAAAGAACAAGATCCAGAAAAGGTAGATGCTCTGCTCGATGAGTTTGCAGAAAAAGGCTATCAAAGTGATTACCGTACCACACTGATGCTAATACGTGAAAATATTCGTAAAGGTCGTGGACGCGGACGTATCAAGCAAGAATTTTATCGTAAGAAAATCGCTATGCCAGGCAATATCGATGAGCTCATTGATCTGGCAAATGCAGAGTCTGATGAGTTTAGCGAATTTGTAGAGGATAGCGCGGATACGCCGGTTGACGGGGTCGATTGGCTAAAACTGGCTGTCATAGCGCGTACCAAAAAGTACGGTGCTGACATTCCTACTGAGCAAAAAGACAAAGCACGCCAGCTACGGTTTTTGCAATATAGAGGGTTTAAGACCGATATCTGCTTTGCTGCGCTCAACTATACCTTAGAGACGTTAGATGAGCGCTTTTAGCGGATTGTCTTTAAACTTTTTTATTTTCAGTTACTTAGGGCGTGGTTCTTTATTAATAATAGCCGAGTACTTTCCACCAAATCAAACCGGCACCGATCCAAATAACTAGGTTGACCACACTCATAATCGCACCAATACTCCACCATTCTTTTAACGTCACATAGCCAGAGTTAAAGATAACCGGCGCAGTACCAGTCGCATAATGAGTCAGCGTCATCATAATATTACCTGCTGCGGCCAAAATGAGCGCATACAACATCGGCGGTGCCCCTAAAGTTAGCCCTACTGCATAAAAGGCGGCGAACAGTGCTGTGATATGGGCAGTGGTACTCGCGAAAAAGTAATGTATGTATAAGTATACTAAGGTCAAGATCGTCACCGCCCCTATCCAACCTACGCCAGTTGTGCCAATCAAAGATTCAATATTACCTGAGAACCAGCTGATCAAGCCGAGCTCGTTAAGATAAGCCGCCATCATAATGAGCGCACCAAACCAGACAATGGTATCCCATGCCGATTTCTCTTTTAGAATATCTTCCCAAGTCAGGACGCCAGTCAGTATCAAGGTCGTCAAGCCGATAAAAGCCGTTGTAGTCGCGTCAACGCTATACGGCTCACCTAAAATCAATGCAGGTATGTTCGCCCATAACAGCAGCATTAGACCAAATACACCAAGCATGATTTTTTCTTGAGTATTTATTTGACCCATTTCTGCTAAATTGTCTTTTGCAAAACCTTTGGCATCAGGTGTTACTTTGACATCAGGTGGATAGATCATATAAATGACTAATGGCATAACAACCAGACACAGCATACCTGGCACAAACATCGCCACCGCCCACGTCGTCCATGACAACTGAATGTCACCACCTGTGATTTTATTAACTAAGTCCACGACTAAAGGGTTGGGGGCAGTAGCAGTAATAAACATGCCAGAGGTAATGGGATTGGCGTGGTAGTTAACCATCGCCAAATAGCGACCCATTTTGTTTTGAGTGCCCTCCTCTGGCGTTGAATGAAAGCTGTGCGCAATGGAATTCATAATGGGATGAATAATCCCACCCCCACGAGCCGTATTAGAAGGCGTAATGGGTGCTATCATCAACTCAGCTGCTGTCAAAGAGTAAGCCACGCCAATGGTTTTTTTGCCAAAAATAGAGATAAAATAATAAGCAATACGTCGACCTAAGCCAGTCTTTATCAAGCCACGCGATATCATAACCGCGATACCAATTAGCCAAATCAGTGGACTTGAGTAGCTTGATAATGCGTCGCTAATGGCTTGTTTGGGGCTATCACTTGTCACGCCTGTGAGCGCCACGAGTGTGACTGCAATGATAGCGATCGCACCAATGGGTAGCACTTTACCGATGATGGCGACAATGGTACCAATGAACAATGCCAGCATATGCCACGCGTCAGGTGTAACGCCAGTAGGAACGGGAATAACAAACCAGATAATCAAACCAACTAAGATGGCAATAGCTGCTTGAATAGGTTTAAATGGCATGAGGAAATATCCTTAAAATGTGTTTTTACCCTCAGACAGTTATATTTTACAAACTACCCTTAAGGGTACAAACGTTATAAAACGGCGTTGGATCAATCATACTGAGTGAATAGTACAACCATCTTATAAGATTTATATAACCGTTTTATTATTGTTCACCATTTTTAACATATCTTTTTAGATAATAAGGTAGATAGGCAGCAATAATGCTGTGGAAATGGCTCTGCTGTATTGGCAATAAAAAAAGAGCACGTCATCAGACGCACTCTTTTTAACGAATTTTCGAGCATACGGGCGCTTGTTAAAATAAAAAGTTATTTTAAAGTATTTAGTCGACTAGACAATTGACCCATGATCTGGTCAATCTCTACATTGGCCTCTCTTTCATTATCTAAGTTGCCATTCGGTGTGAGCTGATTCATGACTTCAGGCAGCAATTCAGCCAGCCCCTGACGCACCTCTGCCTCATTCGCACCCGTGTGAGCAGCAACTTGCTGAATCTCACTGTCATCAAACAAACGACTGACCTCATTTGGATCAAGGTTGTCATTATCTTCTTGGTTACTCATCCAAGAGCGGGCTTGTTTTTCATAACCCATGCCAGTAATCTTGGATAACGCTCCGCTGAGGCCGCCGTTACGTTTGATCCAGCTTAACACCATGGGCATAAGGGCCGCGATTAGCATGCCTTTACCACCACCAAATCCACCTCTTGTGCGTTGACCACCCAGTACACCGCCTAAGATATCTCCTAAGCCACCAGCGCCTGAGCTTACACCGCCGCGTTGATTGCCGCCAGCGAGACCACCTATAATATCGTCTAGACCAAAACCACTATCGGGTTGGCGATCATACTGTCTTGGATTGTAGCCCCCTGCTTGACTGCCGCCGCCTAACACACTACCCAATACATCTCCAAGACCACCAGTCCGACGTGGGGTGGTACGTTGGTTCACCGGGTTACGCTGTGCGTCTTCTGGATCCATAGCACTACGCGCCACTTGGCTCACCAAACTTCCTAATAAACTCATAACGCACTCCTTTTTTGTCATATTGTTGGTTATTGTCATCAGCCACTGTTTCTTTCTAACCACACTGATCACTAATCAGCACATGATGAAAAAGACGGTTGGCTGATACGCTTTATCGTTATCTTGCAATATAACAAATCTCTATAACCACCGAGATAGGTGTTTTGTTATGACATGTAGGCATGCGTAAGCTTATAGAGGCAATCGACTATCGGAAAAAAGTCGGTGTTTACCCTGTTTTATCAGCGCTCACACTGGCTAAAACATTCAGCTCTCTCCACTGATCCGCACCCACTTGATCGCGAAACACTGTCACTGATAAAGGCCGCCTATAAGGTTCTACTATAGTAAACTCAAAGCTCATCGCCCACTGATAGCGATGCACATTGATTAGTTGTGCCTGCCATAGCTCATCACCACGTCCAGTACGCATCAGGAGTTGCCACTGTCTGTCGACACGCTGACTAAGCGGTGGCTGACTAAAGTGCAACAGTATCGGTCGTGAGAATGTCAGATAGATAGTCACAGCGGCAGCAACTATTAAGATGACCACATACTGCCACAGAACTAAAGAAGCAAGCCATGCAAGTACAACCATAACGCTGGTTAACCCAATATACAGCACTAAACGTAAGTAGCTGGCCGGCTGGATAGCCGTATCAATACGCAATGGGGCTGTTGAAGTCATGTATGAGCACCAAAGAAAACGTTAACCATTACATTACGTCAAATCTTTGGTATGACGCCACGTTTTAATTTTATTGACCAACGTCCATATTGCTTCATCTTCTGGACGATTTTGATTGGTAAAATAATCCAACAAATCAGGATCTTCATGAGTCAGCATTTGCGCAAACGTTTCTTGCTCGGCAGGATCTGCTGTTAGATACAGCTCTTTGACATAAGGGTCGATATAAAAATCCAATTCCTTTAGTCCGCGACGCGCCTGATAAATAATGCGGCGCTGCTCATTGGTAGGTTCAGGCTGAGTGATATTCATAGAGAGATTCTCGTTCATTTAGAGGGATTCTGTTAGTGTATTTACTGCGGTTGTGAAAACTGATCTTAGTTTTGGATCGGGCTGATACATAGTGATAGCATGAGACAGTAACCTCAAGTGCCAAGCACCGCAAAGCGCTACTAACGACCGTGATAGGTAGATAACTGATGCCACAACGCCACTGCTTGCTGCATCATCGCCACGTTATGGGTACGAATGATACTGGCCCCCTGCTGTAGCGCAAATATGCCAGCAGCAGTCCCGACTGCATCGCGCTCTACTGCTTGAGTGTTAGCGACTGCTTTTACGTCACTTTTACTAAGCACTTCCGCTAAAAAACGCTTACGTGAAATACCAAACATCATTGGTAAACCAAGTACTTTTAACTGTTCAAGTTGACTTAACAAGGCACAATGGTGGTCATAGTTTTTGGCAAAACCAAAGCCTGGGTCAATGATGATTTTCTCCTGCTTGACCCCAAGACTCGTTACCTCCTGAATACGCGCCAAAAGCTCTGTCGTCACGTCACTAACCACCTCATCATACTGCGCAAGATCGTTCATCGTCGTTGGCTCACCGCGCATATGCATGAGCATCACAGGTATATCAAGCTCAGCCGCTACTGCTGTCGCGCCCTCACGTTTTAGGGCACGTACATCGTTCCAAATGTCAGCTCCCGCCTCAAAAGCTGCCTGCATCACGGCTGGATTACTGGTATCAATAGACAACCAGATATCATTCCCGCACTGCTGCCTGATTGCTTGAACCACGGGTACGACACGCTGTATCTCATCATTAGTGGCCACAGTATCCGCATTTGGACGAGTAGATTCGCCGCCAATATCAATAATACTAGCGCCTTCTTCTATCATTTTTTGACAGTGCGTCACCGCCTTATCTACGGCATTAAACTGCCCACCATCCGAGAAAGAATCTGGCGTTACATTCAGAATACCCATAACATGTGGCGACGATAAATCTAAGGTTTTATCACGACTTACTATCTTGTAAGGGGGTAAAGGTTGAAACAAGGACATAATCCATCCATCACAAGTAAATTTTTAAGAAATTTCGGTTTGTTACTATTTTATCTATGATACCAGTAAATCCTACTCTGTCCTAAACCCTTCATAAATGAGACCCACAAAAAAAGCCCTTTATTAAAAAGGGCTTTTTCTATCAACTATCGATTCATTACATCGCTGGTAACGGTGGCGGTGTTGAACCAGACGTCTTGATATCATTTTTTGATAAGTTTACTTCGTTATGCTGATAAACTCTTGGTGGCCGAGGGTCTTCACCTGCTAGGATATCTTGCAGTTGATCTCGATCAATGGTTTCCCACTTCATCAAGGCATCAACCATCGCATGCATTTTTTCTTGATTGCCTTCGATCAATTCACGGGCAATATCATACTGCTCTTCTAGCATACGGCGTACTTCTTCATCGACCTTTTGTTGAGTGGCTTCTGAAATCGTACGGCTACTAGAACCAAAGTAACCTTGCGAGCTGTCATCATCCTCATACACCATGATACCAAGCGCATCTGACATCCCATATTTAGTGACCATTGCGCGTGCCATTTTAGTCGCACGTTCAAAGTCATTAGAGGCACCCGTTGACATTTGATTGATAAAGACCTCTTCAGCAATACGACCGCCAAACAAAATAGCGATATCGCTCAGCATTTTTGTCTTATACATGCTTGTTTGGTCGTGTTCTGGCAGCTGCCAGGTGACACCAAGGGCAAAACCACGAGGCATAATCGTGACTTTATGCACAGGATCTGTACCCGGTAGCAACTCAGCCACTAAGGCATGACCGGCTTCATGATAAGCGGTTGCACGGCGCTCTTCTTCGCGTATCACCATAGATTTACGCTCAGGACCCATATACAGCTTATCTTTCGCATCTTCAAAGTCATTCATATCGACGCTAGTCTTGTTACGACGGGCAGCAAACAGCGCCGCTTCGTTGACCAAGTTAGCAAGCTGGGCACCACTAAAGCCAGGCGTACCACGGGCAAGAGAGCCTGCATCGACAGCAATGGTATTTGGCAGTTTTTTCAAATGCACTTTTAAGATCTGCTCGCGACCTTTGATATCTGGCAAACCCACTTGTACCTGACGGTCAAAACGACCTGGACGTAACAACGCCTTATCAAGCACGTCAGCACGGTTGGTGGCAGCAATAACGATCACCCCTTCATTGCCTTCAAAACCATCCATTTCCACCAACAACTGGTTCAAGGTCTGCTCACGCTCATCATTACCGCCGCCCATACCAGAACCACGGTGACGTCCGACCGCATCAATCTCATCAATAAAGATGATGCAAGGCGCGCTTTTCTTCGCTTGTTCAAACATGTCACGGACACGTGAGGCACCGACACCAACGAACATCTCAACAAAGTCAGAACCTGAGATTGAGAAGAAAGGCACCTTAGCTTCACCCGCAATGGCTCTTGCCAATAGCGTTTTACCTGTACCCGGTGGACCGACCATCAAGATACCGCGAGGAATCGTTGCCCCAAGTTTGGTAAACTTATCTGGGTCGCGTAAGAAATCGACCACTTCGACCACTTCTTCTTTGGCTTCTTCACAGCCAGCCACGTCTTCAAAATTGACGTTGATTTGATCTTCAGTTAGCATTTTGGCTTTTGATTTACCAAAGCTCATAGGGCCGCCGCCTTTACCGCCAGCACCACCTTGCATATTACGCATAAAGAATAAAAACAAACCAATAATCAAGAGTATTGGGAAACTGGCTATCAGTAATTGCATCAATACGCTTTGACGCTTTGGTGCAGTCCCTTGGACTTCGACTTGGTTCTCACGCAGCATTGGCATCAGCTCATCATCTGACACAGCTGGTCTAATGGTCTCAAAAGAGGAGCCATTTTTCTTCTCGCCGGTGATCTGCTCGCCATCGATTTCAACACTGGCTACTTGGTTTTCTGACACAGCGGTCACAAACTCAGAGTAGTTAAGGCTATCCGGCTCAGATGACTGATCAAAACCGCTAAACACCAGCACTAAAACGCCGATTACCACCAGCCACAATAAGGTATTTTTTACCATGTCGCTCACTAGTTATTCCCATCCCTTACTTATTGGTGTGTTTACTAAACACGTGACGTCTATAAACGCATTGCTCATCTTACTAAATATCCTGATATCAAAACTTCTGACTCAGACTTGTACAACAAAAATGTTGCAATAGATCTAACTTAATAAAAAACGAGCACATTAAGCGGTTATTATCAGACGACTTTGCCTAAAACGTATGCTTAAACAAAGTTAATATACCATGATATGTGGTGCTGACCTGCATAATTCAAGCAAGTTTCGCTTTTATTCAGTTAACGATTGTAGCGCTTTTCATTTTCTAATTAGGGTACTGTATGGTGGTTCAATATTGCACTTGCAAGACCAGTAACTCATTGATGTTAAAACTATTTAATAGCAATCCAAAACATCTCTTTCGAACGTGGCCGTGACGCGCCAGGTTTAATACTACGAATTTTACTAAAATCATGCTGCATCTGCTTGCGTAATTCTTGCGTACCTTCCCCTTGAAACACTTTCATAATAAGCGCGCCACCTTCTGGTAAGGTTGCCAAAGCAAAGTCCACTGCCAGCTCGCACAAGTACATCATGCGTGGCTGATCGATAGCGCTATTGCCCGCTGTATTGGGCGCCATGTCGGAGAGCACCACATCGACTTGTCTGTCGCCAACCTCGGCCATAATCGACTCAAACACTTCTGTTTCGCGAAAATCGCCTTGAATAAAGGTGACATCGGCAAGCGCATCCATAGGTAGGATATCAGAAGCAATCAAAATCCCTTTTTCACCCACCAGTTGGCTGGCTACTTGCGACCAACTACCGGGAGCGCTGCCTAAATCTACGACCGTCATGCCTTTTTTGATAAGATTGGTTTTTTCATTAATTTCTAATAGCTTATAAGCCGCACGAGCACGGTAGCCGTCTTTTTGGGCCTTTTGCACATAATGATCGTCAATATGCTCTTTCATCCAAGCACTACTGCTTTTTGACAATTTTTTGTTTTCAATACGCGTGGCCAAAATACCTGCTCCTCTCACTTTGCAAAACACGAATACACACCTGTTAAATCGCTACTACACTTTAGAAATATTTTCCCTATGAGTGCGATTCTTGTAGATAGGTGTTCAATCAGGCTATTAATTTGTTTTATGGTCTTAAACTGACCAAATCTATTGGTTAAAACACTGTTTTATAAGACAGTAGCGTTTATAATGTGACTAAACATTCAGTTTAACATTTTCATCACGTAAAATCGTGCAAAATCCTGCTGATCTCATGCAAGATGACCACAGATTATCTATAATGGTCATTAACTGCTCTCAATAGCACTGTCTTTTATTTTTATCAACACTTAGGAATTCTATGGAACTCGATAACGCTACAATTAAACGCCTAAGAGGCATTGGTCACGAGCTAAAACCGATTGTCATGATTGGCAACAAAGGCGTGACCCCAACCATCATTGAGGAGATTGATCGTGCTTTATCAGATCATGAACTCATCAAAGTGAAGCTGCCTGCGGGCACAAAAGAAGAGCGTGATGTCATCGGTGCTGAGCTTGCTGCGGCTGCAAATGCCTCTTTGGTTCATTCTATTGGCCGCATGGCACTCTTGCTGCGTCAAAACCCAAACGCCAATCCAAAGCTGTCTAACTTAGCACGTCACGCGCAGTAGTTCGTAGTGATAAGCGTATTGTTAATCACGGTAGCTGCTTATATCATAAGCAAATAGTGATGATAAAACCTAAAAGCCGCGATGCAACTTGCTCGCGGCTTTTATATTGCCTACTTGTCATGGACTGCCTTGTTTTTTAGTATTGAATCACATGACAAGTAACCTTTTCTCTCGTTATTGTTATCTTTGAGTCTTATCCGCTTATGAGCCAAATCTTTCCCCTCTGCATCGCCACTGAGACGATAGGCAGTGATGCCCAACAGCTGGGGTCATCCATAGAGGACTTAAAACGTATCTGTGTTCGGGTCAGTGCTCATGTTGTGCGACAGCCCGCATTACATTTACAGCTAACCTATCACGTCACCCTACCAAGCCAGTCTTTGGCCAATCAACTCACCTGGCCGATATGGCAAGCCGCAAAAGTCGGCTTTTTTGACTACTTATGGGAAGACACCTGCCTTGAGTGCTTTATCGCGGGTAGCTTACTGGGCAACGACGGCGTTGCTTGTGCTGTCAGTACAGAGTCTTACATTGAAATGAACGCCAGCCCAGATGGACGTTATGCCCTTTATCAGTTTGAGCGCTATCGTCACCCTGCGGCCTTACCGCCAACACCTTTGTATCAAACAGATGGCCGCACGCTTGCACGTATTGATTGGATCGACGACGTTGAATTGCCTTTATATAGCGAACCACCAACCGCCTCTAAGCTTGTAAGCTACAAGCGACGTATTGGTCTGCCTTTGACCCAACTACCCAATCAACAGTACGCTATCGCAAATACTACAATTGAGCACATACATCCTTGCGTAATCTTGAAATTTGGTAAGACAACTTTGTATTTTGCCCCAAGCCATGCCTCGCCGCCTGACTTTCACAATCGCCAGCACTGGTCAAAATTTAAGCTATAACCTCATGGGGTGACATACCTGCTCTAAATAATGACCAAAACGAAGCACATGAGCCAATCAAAGCCCTTTTTTTGATGAAATCTCAAAATCTAGCACACAAAAAAAACCAGCAATGTCATAAAGAGCATTACTGGGTTTGGAGAAAACTGTTCGCTTAGTTTTTCTAACGGATGTTTATTTATCCGCCATTGCAAGGTAGATACCACGGTCTGAGGCATCATCTACGTACTGCGAATCACGCCACGTGGTGTAACTATGTACCCCACTGTACGGGCTAATGCTGTTTTGACGGAAGTCAGATACCCAGCCATTACCATCAAAGATTTGAATGTGACCATGTGGACGGTTTGAGCTACGATCATAAACCACAACGTCACCCACTTGAGGGGCCATATCATTACTAATTTTAGTAAAGCCTGCTTGGGCAAGGGTGCCGCGCGAGGCGTACTGGTAAGCTGAAGGATTAGGAGTAAACTCGTAACCGGCTGATTGTAGCGCTTTACGGACATAGCGGGCACAGTAGCCAGAGCTTCTAGACAGCGCCACTCGTGAGGCACGTGCTGCTGCAATAGCAGGCGCAGAGTTACTATCAGGCACACGGCTGGCTTGCTGCTGACGTTGCTCATAAGATAAGCGACTGGTTAGTGACGCAAGCTGATATTCTTTTTGCTTGGCGTGGGCGCTTAAATTGTCAATGGCTTGACTGATCTCATCGTTACTATATACATGAGCGCCACTGTTGGTGCTATAGATGTTGCGACTAGAACCGTAGTTCGCAGAAGTAGAAATATTTGTGATGGTATGACTCAAGGTATTATTTGGTTGTAAAGTCGTTTCGGCAGCACCACTCGTCTGTGCGATACCCATTCCCAATACTGACAAAATTAATAAAGCTTGTTTCATAAATTTACTACCTATTGTTAATACAAGAGCGCTCGTCATCCATGACAAAGCATCAATTAATTTAGAGGATATAATCATCAAACAAACATGATAAAATCCTTGTTACAACAGTTCGCTCTCTCTACAGAGTGACTAGTGCCAGTATCATCGTGCGTCTAGTCAACTGCCCCATAAATCGTTTGCTATATGTCGCTTTTCGCATGCCTGTTCTAAGTATCGAGTTTGTCACCTATTAGATGAGTCATTACGATGTCAAAAAAACAGCCTAATCGGCTTGCCCAGCTTATAGATCATCAAGCTTTTGCTGGTAGCGCACTACCTCAAACACTTGCTGATAACATGCGGCTATATATAGAAGCGACCAATGAAGTAAAAGAGCTATTGGTAGATTGTCTACCTGAGGAAATCCTCAATACCTGTTGGGTCGTAGGCTTAACCTCTGAGCAGTTAACACTCAGTGTCGGTTCGATGACTGCTGCGAATCACATCCGCTATTTACAAAGCGCTTATTTGCAAGTGTTAACAGAGCACTCAATTACATTTAAACAACTCAAGCAAATTCGCGTCGTAGTAGCGAGAACATCGGCTGATAATTATTCATCTAAACAATCAACAGCGTTATCAGCAAGCTTATCGAAGCCTTGTAAAGCCAATGAAAATCAGGCCCTTAGCCAAAACACAAAGCGGACTATATCACAGGCCGCAGAGCATGTCACCACTGACGAAAACCTCAAAAAAGCCCTTTTGCGCTTGGTCAATCATTAGAAAACTTCGTATTACTATGTAAAGTTATGTAATTAAAAACCCAAAATGGCGCTACCAACGCTGGGTTTTTGTAATAGCGCAAACAAAAAAAATCATCTGTGGGTGCCATTCATATCATGAACAGCACCCACAGATGATTTATAAATCGCCTATAGCTTTTGCACTCTCTACCCTAACGCATGATGGTTAAGATTAACTAAACAATATATTCATAATATTGAATATTATGAGAATGTAATTATCGCCTGATTATGTAATATTGCGTAAATGTTTCGATACTTCCTGTATATTCCTGTATTTATCCCTCAACAGCCAAACCTTCCATAGGCAAATACTGAATCGGACAGGTTACATTGTCATCAAAAGTTACAATTTCAAAATTATCAGGGTCAGATAATATCTCACGCACCAATAAATTATTTAAGGCATGTCCAGATTTGTAAGCGTTAAAACGGCCTAAAATTGGATAACCAATCAGATATAAATCTCCTAGCGCATCTAAAATTTTATGACGAACGAACTCATCGTTGAAACGCAAGCCCTCTTCGTTAAGAATATTGGCTTCATCGATGACGATAGCATTGTCCATACTGCCACCTAACGCTAAATTATTCTGACGTAAGGCTTCAATATCGCGTAAAAAACCGAAAGTACGAGCGGAACTCAACTGTTCAATGAAATTTTGCGTCGAGAACTGTAATTGGGCGTGTTGAAAGTTTTTATCGATGGCCGGATGATTAAAATCAATTTCGAAATTCAACTCAAACCCTTCGTAAGGGCGCAGTTCTGCCCATTTATCCTCTACTTTTACACGTACTGGTCGTACAATTTTTATAAACTTTTTTAAGGCATCCTGTTCACAGAACCCTGCGTCAAGTAACAGCGCAACAAACGGTGCAGCACTACCATCCATAATAGGGATCTCTGACGCCGATACTCGAATCAAGAGGTTGTCTACTCCAAGTCCGGCAATTGCACTGAGTAGATGCTCAACCGTACCAACACGTGTGCCGCCAAACACTAGGTTTGATGACATCATAGTGTCTTGTACTAAAAAGGCACTGGCTGGAATAGGCTTACTGCCTTCGATATCGGAGCGCTCGAAGACAATACCCGTATCAACGGGCTGCGGATGAAACTCTAAGTCAACAGGCTGACCACTATGAAGACCAATACCTGTAACAGCTATCGCAGTTTTTATGGTTCTTTGGTTCATGGCTGTTTTCTCACATATTTTGTTACAATTGCCATAGTGTACCATTACCTACCCTTAGTTCGCCATAGTTAAAACTCAATAATTTTCTTATCTCCTTGATTGATAACACTTATCGCCTATAACCCTTGATATTTTTTACCTTTTATTAACCTAATAATCGCTATGTAAACGGCTAAATTTACGCAAATATTTACAATTCTAAGTTGCCTTACCCCATGACTTGTTACAAGTGGCAGTAGCGCCGCCTACATAACCAAACGCCTTGTCAGTATAAAACGGATCGATCGGGCACAAAAAAGCCAGCGACTCAGCGCTGGCTTTTTGCATGCAAAAACACCTCAAACCATTATTTATTCTGTTGGCGCTTGAGATAGTCTTGAATACTGTTGGTTTTCGTTTTAGGCTGCTCTTGAGGCGCACTTGGGCGTACCGTACTGTCTTGATACATCTGCGCTTGCGACTGCTTTTGACTGTTTAGCGCACTGGTATGCACATTCGGATCGACAGGCTGAGTACTGTTTACAGAAGGAACTGGCTGCTCCACTACTTCAGGCTCTTGACCCGCATTTTCATCTAACGTCAAACCAGTTGCGATCACGGTTACATGCAAGTCGTCACCCATTTTTTCATCGATCACAGAACCATAGAAAATATGAGCTTCATCGATATCAGTGATTTCTTCCACTATTGCACTGATTTTACTCATCTCATCCAATGATAAAGATTCAGAAGAAATCACGTTGACCAATAAGCCTTTAGCATTTTCTAAACGTAAATCGTCCAGTAGTGGTGATCTAATGGCTTTTTCAGTTGCTTGACGCGCACGATCATCACCGCTAGCACGACCAATACCCATCATTGCATGACCTTTGGCTGTCATCGCGGTACGAATGTCGTTAAAATCGATATTGATCATACCTTCACTGGCGATCGTCTCAGCAATGCCCTGAACGGCATGTAGCAACACATCATCTGCCTTTTTAAAAGCATCTTGCATAGAGATGTTGCCGTAGACACTCATTAATTTATCATTTGGAATAGTAATGATAGAGTCCACGAAGTTGGTCAACTGCTCGATACCAGCTTTAGCCGCCTTGATACGTTTACCACCTTCAAACTTAAATGGAGTGGTGACGACCGCGACTGTCAGTACTTCCATTTCTTTGGCAATACGAGCAACCACTGGCGCTGCACCCGTACCCGTGCCACCGCCCATGCCAGCAGTAATGAACACCATGTCAGAGTGTTCAAGCAGGGCGCGAATGGCTTCTTCTTCGCTTTCTGCTGCTTCACGTCCAACTTCTGGATTAGCACCTGCACCTAGACCACGATTTGTTTTTGCGCCAAGTTGTAGTTTATGCGGAGCGGTTAAACGATCAAGCGCTTGTTTATCCGTGTTAGCACAGACGAACGTTACACCTCTAATTCCTTGTTGTACCATATGTTCAACCGCATTACCGCCGCCACCACCCACACCGAATACAGTGAAGCTCGCTTGGCCGTTATTTTGAAGCTGGTTATCATCTGGCATGGTGTATTTTGACATAAAAAAGATTCTCCAGTTGCAGATAGCGTAATGGTCGATACGTGGTAACGCACACATACGGCGCGCTATCGACACACTATATATAAATGTATTTAAATAAAACAGGACTATGGCTTAAATGATTCAGTGTAGACAAAATCTGTCGTCACCAATCAGGGTATTACTTCGAATGTTACTTAATTTTTTGCGCAAACCATTTGAGCGTACCTTGCAAGATACGATCTTTTTCAAGATTTACCTTTCTCAAGATTTACGTCCTAAAGACTTAGGTATCTAATGCCGCAAAACTACAGTATCTTTTTTAGCACGCTTGCAAACCGCTGTCCTGCACTTTGAAAAACACCCGTGACTCGATTTTTTTGAATCGCTTCAGGTTCACTTTTTTCACTACGGCGGAACTGCTCGCTTTGGCTGTATAATAGTGTACCAAATGCTGTCTGATAAGCGCGATCATTGACCTGAATATTCAGCTGCTTAAATGACTCGTCATTGTCAAAGTGGTTATAAGCACTGATTGCAGGGTGAGTATTGGTTAGTACCACGGGCATTTTGAGCAATTTTTTAGCAAAAGGTATCATGCCTTTGATGACGCTACCGCCGCCAGTAAGCACGATACCTTTATCAATGTATCCTATCAGATCAGCGTCATGCAATTGACGGGCAACTTCCGTAAATATCTGGATATAACGGGCTTCAATAATACGTGCTAGATTATAGACGCCAATATTGATCTCATCATTTGTACCTTGGGGCCTAAATATAAAAAACGAGCTGGGATCAACACTGTTGACATCGACAGTGCCATGCGTCTTTTTCAGCTTTTCAGCTTCGATCATTGAGATACCAAAGTCGGCTGAGATATCCATCGTCACTTCATGGCTACCCGTCGCTATACAATGGGTAAAAATCAGCTTATTTTCTTTATAAACGCAAATACTGGTGGTACTGGCACCAATGTCTACCAAACAAACCCCTTGCTGGCGCTCGTCGCTCATTAAACTGTACTCGGCACTGGTCACCGCATCAAACACGATATGATCAATGCCAACATCACAGCTTTGCAATAGTTTTTGGATGTTTTGGCGGCTGGAGACAGGCATCATCATCATGTGATACATCACAGTGATATTATGCGCCATCATCTCGATCGCATCATCCACCATAAAGTCTTGCTCATCGACATAGATACCTTGCTGGCAACAGTGCATCAAATAGTAATCAGATGACAGGTCACGTGACTTGGCATTGGACAACGCCTGCACCATGTCTTTGGCACGTACAACGTCATCTTCTACTCGCACGTCGCCTGCACTGTTTTTGCTCGATAATTCAGGTGTTGCTAAGGTCAACCACACACTGTGGACGCGACAATTAGCCGTATCTTCTGCTTCTTGGATGGCTTGTTTGATAGCACCTTGCAGACGTTCACGATGTTTTATTTGACCTTGGTAAAAATCGCTGTTTTTAACTTGCCCTACGCCCAAAATACGAATGTCTTTTGCAGAGACAACGTTGCCAATGACGACATAAACTGCCGTGGCACTTAGATGGACAACAACCAGATTTTCAGTATTTTTCATGGTACCAGACAAATTATTGCTAAACAGGAAGTCCGAAGAGCTCCCCATTAGATCATTAAAAAAAGCGCTATCAATACGCTATGATGTTGTACATTCACTATTGTGTGCTATCAAAACTGCGCCATCTAAAGTCAACGCTCATCAGTTTTGTGAGCTACTACCCATCGCCATCATGATTCATCACTCTGTGGCTGAGTCATATCCCAAGCGATCGTAAAGCCGTTCTTATAACGCAAATCGACAGATTGTATCTCGTCCCGACGCTCTTTCAATTGGTTACCTAGCAACTGACTTAAACTCAAGAGCTTTTGCGCCGTGTTTTCATTATCGACAATGACCCGTAAGCCATTATCGAAACGAATCAGCCACGTCATTCTTGGCGACAAAATAATGTCTTCAACTTGTACACCAAGTGGCGCGTACCAATCATTGACTTGCTGCATTTGCTGCATAATAACGGGTGCTTGCGTAATCTCCCCTTGCAAGGTAGCAAAGCGTTCTTGCGTTAGATCTTCACTGTCAGCTGGAACAAAAACGTTACCTTTTGCATCAACCAAACGCTCCGTCCCAAAATTAGCAACTGCTTGCTTGGGTAGTGCAGTCACCACGATACCGCGTTGCCAGTCACGAGAGACGCTCACTTGATCAACCCAAGCCAGTCCAGTCGTAATATCTCTTAATGCTTGCAAATCAGAGGTAAAAAAACTGCTTACCTTCTGCTGATCCATAACCTGTTGTAATGAGCGATATTGAGTCACTGTCAAGCCTTGATTGCTGACATGAATGGCGGCTGGAGGCGCGTCACGTAACGCTTTACCACCCATTATCAATATTAACACTAACAACCCTAACACCAGTACCATAAAAAAATATTTGACCGAAGTCGGTACTTGCAGCTTAGGGTTTGGGCGACGGGTTTTATCACTCATCAAGTCAGTTACTTCGTTGACAGTTTGAGCCATAACGACCTTTGTCCCTGTATTTGCATAGAAATAATCATGCTATTTATTGATGTAAGTCTGCATATCTTGCAGAGGCCTATTAAATCTAGAGCGTTAAAACGTTTTAAAAACAAGGCGGTGCTGCTGGTTTGGCCTGTTTGTGGCTTGGTCATAGCTGCAAACCGTCTCTAATCATTGATATTCATCGTACCTATTGACCGTACCTATTGAATAGGAAACGCGATTAGAACACGATGACCAACGTATCGCCTTAATATGGCTATATATTAGCAAAATCGTTAGATAAAACGATTTATTTCGTGTCATTACTCTCATTTAAACGTAACATTTTTCTTAATTAACACAGCACACATAAGCTGTAGCGATAGAAACTATACATATCACGAGCATAGACCAATAATTACAATATTAACGTATTTTATGGTCAAACAATAGCCTAACCCTGCCTAGTGACAATGAATTTACACAAGTTTACACGACGCTGTGGTATAGCAGCCCTAGTGACACATTGCCCTGCTCTTACTCATTGTGATTTACCCGCTATCAACATAGCTTGGCGGTGAGTATTTGACTATCTACTAATGTGCTGCTTATTAATGGACTGCATGTAGAAAACCACTATAATGTCTGCGCTAAAATGTGCCAGCACAACGCATCAAAATCCATACCTCGAGCCTTAGCCGCCATCGGTACTAGGCTATGACTGGTCATACCGGGTACCGTGTTGATTTCGAGTAACCAAAAATTGCCTGCTTCATCTTGCATGGCGTCAATACGCCCCCATCCTTTTGCATCAACGGCTCGGAAGGCTGCAAGGCTTAACGCCTGCAAATGTTTTTCATCAGCATCACTCAACCCGCACGGGATATAGTAGCTGGTATCGTTACGATTGTATTTGGCTTCAAAATCATAAAAATTTGTGATGTCAGCAGGCTCAAGACGGATGATGGGGTACGCCTCATCATCGATAATCACAATCGTAAACTCACGGCCAGTTATCCAGCGCTCCGCCATCACTTCATCACCGCACTGCACTGCAGTGGCATAGGCAGCAGGAAGCTCGTCGAGATTGTTAACCTTCGTCATGCCAATGCTAGACCCTTCATGTACAGGCTTAATGATCAGCGGCAGCCCTAGCATATTGACCACTTGCTGCCAGTCAGTATCAGCCGTTAGCAACGAAAATGGTGCCGTTGCTAAGCCGCAACCTTGCCATAGCTGCTTGGTGCGGACTTTGTCCATGCCAAGTGCTGATGCCAAAATACCTGAACCGGTCTGCGGAATCTCGAACCATTGCAGGACACCCTGTAACAAACCGTCTTCGCCGCCACGACCATGTAAGACATTAAACACGCGATCATACGCCCGTAGCTCAGTAATATCTTGGTGCTTAGGATCGAAATGCGTCGCATCGACGCCTTGGTTTTGTAGTGCTTGCAATACTGCCGCCCCACTGTCTAAAGACACACTACGCTCATTACTACTACCGCCATAGACGACAGCTACTTTACCAAAGCAGCTAGCATCCTTTACGTGACTGCTCGTGTTATCTAACTTTGTATTTTCTTGCGCGTTATTCGTCGTCATGAGGATCGTTCCTAAAAGTTTTTTAACTTACTGGATATAAAGGTTGTTAGCAGCCAAATCGACAGCGATTTGCCCCACATTCCCCGCACCTTGGGTGATAAGCATGTCATTGGCTTTTAATAATCGCTGCATAACAGGTGCCAGATTGTTTTTATCAATAATCGTTGGTTCAACTTCACCGCGCAAACGAATACTACGGGCTAGTGATTTGGTATCCGCGCCTGTAATCGGACTTTCTCCTGCTGAATATACCTCTAATAGTAATAGCTCATCAACGCTAGAAAGCACCTCAACAAAATCATCATAGCAATCACGCGTACGGCTGTAACGATGGGGCTGAAACAGCATGACTAAACGACGATCAGGGAAGCTCTGGCGCGCCGCCTTGATGGTGGCAGCGACTTCTTTTGGATGATGACCATAATCATCAATTAACAAAACGTTGCCATCATCAATATCTACAGACGCATGCTGCTCAAAGCGGCGGCCAACCCCTTCAAATTTTTGCAGAGCGCGTTTAATCGCCTCATCATCTACCCCTTCATCGGTCGCCATGGTGATAGCAGCAAGGGCATTATAGACATTGTGAGTCCCTGGTATGTTTAGCGTCAAACGTAAGGGATCACGGTCACGGCGCAATACCGTAAAGTGCGTCTTAGTACCTTCCGTGACCAAATCGACGGCTTGGACATCATTGAACGGCTCAAGTCCAAAAGTGAGGACTGGGCGGCCAATATCATCAATCATCGCATATAATTCTGGATCATCACCGCACACGACTGCCAAGCCATAAAACGGCATATTGTGTAAAAACTGAATGTAAGCCGCTTTTAATTTCTCAAAGCTGTTGCCATAAGTTTCCATATGGTCTTGATCGATGTTGGTCACAATCGCTGCCATCGGACGCAGCGATAAAAAAGATGCGTCAGATTCATCCGCTTCTGCCACCAAAAAACGACTACTACCCAGCGCGGCATTTTTGCCAGAGGCGTTCAACTTACCGCCAATCACATACGTCGGATCAAGCTGCCCTTCTGCCATCATCGTGGTCAGCAAACTGGTCGTTGTGGTCTTACCATGCGCACCAGCAATTGCAATACCATGACGATAGCGCATCAACTCACCCAGCATATCCGCGCGGCGTACCACTGGCAGGCGTGCCTCAAGTGCGGCTTTTACTTCTGGGTTGCTACGATCAATCGCTGACGATACAACAATGACATCCGCATGGGCGATGTTTTTAGAGTCGTGACCAATCGATATTTTAATGCCAATCTGCTGTAGACGCTGAGTAACCAAGCTGTCAGCGATGTCAGAACCACTTACTTGATAGCCTTGGTTGTTCATGACTTCCGCGATACCGCACATCCCCGATCCACCAATACCGATAAAATGCAGATGCTGAATACGGCGCATCTCTGGTATTTCAATTAAACGCTTGGGTAGAGCTTTCGCAGAGGTAGACATAGAATTTCTCGTTATTAAAGACGAATAAGTTAAAGGCAAATAAAATTTAGTGCATCAAAATAATGTGTTATGTGAGCTATAGGAATCACCAGCTCTAAAATATAAGCTAAAGAGTTTGCCAAATAATATCAGCAACTTGCATACTGGCACGCCGATTAGCAAGGGCATGACCTTTTTTTGCCATTTCTAAACAAGTACGGCGATCAAGTGCAGCAAGCTCCTGACTTAAGCGCTGAGCTGTCAACTCTGATTGCGGTAATAAAGTCGCCGCCTCGTGCGACGTTAAAGTGCGAGCGTTGGCGGTTTGATGGTCATCAACCGCATGCGGCAGTGGTACAAAAATAGCGGCAATCCCCACATTTTGGATTTCGGTGACCGTCAACGCGCCAGCTCGGCAAACAATAACATCAGCCCAATTATAAGCCGCAGCCATATCATCAATAAATGGCTGTACAGTGAACTGATGAGCACTTAAATCTTCAGCAGCATAAGCCGCTTGCGTCGCTGTCTCATTATTGCGTCCACACTGATGGCGCACGTCAAAAGGTCGTTCTAACAGCGCCAGCGCTTTTGGGACAGTATCATTTAATACTCGCGCACCAAGTGATCCACCCACGACTAGTAGCTTAAGTGGTGAGTCATCATTCATATCATAGCGTGCCACAGGCTCGACCACACCAGTAATGGCATTGCGCACGGGGTTTCCTACTGTTTCCAGCTTTGCGCCTTGCTCACTGCTGTCAAAGGTATGCTCAAAAGCTTGCAACACCTTGGTTGCAATTTTGGATAGATAGCGATTACTCATCCCAGCGATGGCATTTTGCTCATGAATAACAAGCGGGGTTTTTGTCAAACGTGCCGCAATGCCGCCAGGTGCTGTTACATAACCACCAAAGCCAACGACCCCATCGATCTGATTGCTGCGAATAATTTTGATGGTCGCCATCGCAGCCGACAACAAAGTCACCGGCAATTTTAGCAAGCGCCCTACGCCTTTACCACGCAGCCCTTGCATATCAATAGCATGAAACTCATAGCCAGTCGGTTTAACCAGCCCGTTTTCCATGCCACTTGGCGTCCCTAACCAATGGATAACCGCACCGCGCTGAGTCAATTCTTCAGCAACTGCTAGGGCTGGAAATACATGCCCGCCTGTACCAGCAGCCATCATTAGTATATGCGGTGTTTTCATGAACGTCTGCCTATCTTTTCTTTATGTATATGAAGGACTTATTATCCTATAACCCGCTCAGTTATCGTCGGATAAGGACCCTGTAAAAGCCCGCATAGTATAGTGTAAATCGAGGGGCGATATATAGCACTTTATGCATCGTCAATAACAAAAATCCAAGCCGTGAGCAATCGCGGCTTGGCTTTAGTGAATACTGCAAAACAACCATCCCCACGTCATTTTCTAACAACGTTTTAAGAGGCGCGTTTTAACGATGTATCTTAGCACAACTGTTTTTTGCGCATTGTGTTCATACCTTAGGGATAAATTACTCTAGTATTGCAGCTTGGCTCAAATCGCCAATTTATTCTCAATGGCCATGATAAAATCTGTCGCAATGTTTGTACCGCATTGATCGTCAATTTCACGTACACAAGTCGGACTGGTGACATTAATCTCAGTAATCCGGCCGCCGATTAGATCCAGACCAACAAACATCAGACCTTTCTCTTTTACAATGGGTGCGACCACTTCTGCCACTTGACGTTCGATGTCGGTCAATGGCATGGCCACGCCGCTACCACCAGCGGCAAGATTGCCACGCGTCTCGCCTTTGCTGGGAATACGCGCCAAGCTATAATCAATCACGACGCCATCGACAATTAACACGCGCTTATCGCCTTCTTTGATCTCAGGCAAATAACGCTGTGCCATAATTGGTAGCGTCTCAAGCTCCGTCAAAATCTCAAGTGTCACGCCGATATTGGGGCTATCAGCCGTTAAACGGAAGATACCTGTACCGCCCATACCATCTAGTGGCTTGACAATAACGTCCTGCTGCTCCTCGATAAACTGGCGAATGTGCGCCTGTTTACTGGTGACAATCGTCGGGCTCATATAATCGCTAAACCAAGTAGCAAATAGCTTCTCGTTGCAATCTCGTATCGCTTGTGGATCATTAACCACAAGCACACCTGCCGCTTTGGCGTGGTCAAGCAGGTAGGTTGCATAAATAAAACGCATGTCAAAGGGCGGATCTTTACGCATTAAAATCACGTCATAGTCGCTGACCGGACCTGTTGATACGTCGCCTAACGTATAAAAATATTGAGGATCACGCCTTACCGTAACAGGTTGCGTATCAACCATCAATTGGCCACGATCCAACCATAAATCATGAACCTGACAATAACCTAGCTGGTGTCCGCGATCTTGAGCGGCCCACATCATTGCAAGGCTAGTATCTTTTTTATAATTAACCCGCTCAATTGGGTCCATAATAATGAGGATGTTTAAGGATTTTTTTTGATTTTCTGCGCTCATGGTAAGGCTCACTTACGTTGTCCTATAAATAGATAAATACAAGCGACGCTATCGCAGCGTCTCGTTCTCTTAGCCAATAAAAGTATCGCCTATAAAACGTTCTATAACAAACTATACGCCATACTGCTCACGATAGTGCTGCATTTTTGCCAGCTGGGTAGCATCTTTATATTGACTGTTTTTATCTGCCAAATAGCTGATTAAATCATCGATATCGACTAAGGCGCGTACAGGAACTTGTAGTGTTGCAGCAAGCTCTTGAATAGCAGAATGCTCCGCCTGACCTTTTTCTTTACGGTCAAGGGCAACGATGATACCAGCAATGCTTGCCCCCGCTTGTTCTAAAATCTCGACCACTTCACGCATGGCCGTGCCTGCTGTAATAACATCATCAAGCACCCAAACCGCTTTGCCACTGACATCCGCCCCCACTAAATTACCGCCTTCACCATGGGTTTTGGCTTCTTTGCGATTGTAACCCCATTTGGCATTGATACCATGGTGAAGCCATAGTGCCTGCGCCGTTGCTGCCACAAATGGTATGCCCTTGTAAGCTGCGCCAAAGACAACCAGCTCTTGCTCATTACTGTCGCCATTTGTCGCCCTTATTTGCTCAGCTAGGGCATCCGCATAACCGCGCGCCAATAGCGATAACATCTCACCTGTGGCAAGCAGGCCTGCATTAAAAAAGTATGGGCTGATACGGCCAGACTTGAGTAAAAACTCGCCAAACTTCAGCACTTGATTGTCCAAAGCCAGCTGAATAAAAGCATGAGAGGAAAAAGATGGGTTTTGAGCATGTTGAACGTTAGGCATTGTGGCTTTCCTATTAGCAAAAAGAAGGGCAAAAAATTTGCATTATTGTACGCATTACAGGTCAGCTTGACCAACCATTGATGTCATAATCTTGCATATTAGGATAACGAGTCAACAAACCACTGCGTGATGACACATTAAAATAACACTCTCCATCAGCCCGCACTTGTATGTCCCAGCCTAGATGATAAGCAGCCACAATAATATGTCCTGCAAAAACCCGTATCTGACGGTACGCATGGCGCTGTGATGGCTCAAGACCGATCTGACCGAGCAGATAGCTGCGTACGTGCTGACAGAGCTGCGCCGCGCTATAGCGCTCATTGATACTTTTACGCGTACTACACTGCTTTAGCGCATGTACGGCGACGCTACACGCCATAATATCGGTAGCCAAGCTGCCTTCCCCTGTCTCAAACTGCTGCGGCTGCAATATTACTTGCCAGTCATCTGCATACAGACTACTAAGTAGCTCGTCAGGATTATAACGTTTGGTCAAGGCGCGCAGAGAAGTCGCCATGTTTTTAGTATTGATACCCGCACTGTCGATTGGTTTTACTGGACTATCGTTCCCAGTAAAACCATAACGATGCAGTGTTGGATAAGCGCGAATCGCTGGTTGGATGTCTGACATGTCCAACAAGTTCATGTGGTTTAATGCCGATAATAGCGACTGCTCGCTATTATTATGATAAAAGCTGGCTGGCAGTTCGACAAGCTTTGCTGCCCTTAACAGTGACAAATGCTCAGCCAAAGCTTCTGACGCAATCAATCCCCATTTAGACAAGCTGTCATCACAAGGCTGATAAAACCGCACTGAATGGCCATAGAGCCTACGCAATTGGCCATTTAGCCGCCGCGTTGGCTCTGGAATATCAGACAAAGACCTCGCTGGGTCTACAGGAGACTGATTGGGGTCAAAATTAGGATGTACAATTGCAGGCTGCTTATTATCAGACAAAATAGACGACTGCTTAGCACTGCCTTCTATAGGCTTACTCTCTACTGAGGTAAAGTCAGCACTGGGTAAGCGGTTATCAGAAGTAGAAGGCTGGGTCATGAAATCTCCATAGGCTATCAAATATAAAACCGATTAAATCGAACTGTCATCTGACTGCTGGTGACGCAAAATATCAGCGTAACCGACTTGCCAATCAGGATAATCCAGCCAAGCTAATGGAATGTTGCTGTGTAAACGCTTTCCTGTCACTGCTGTTTTTTTATGATCAATCTCAGGAGGCAGCTCGCCAACTTGCTTACTGAGCCAAGCTGTCAGCTCAAAAGTCGTGACTGGCATGTAGTCCGTGGCCAGATAAATAGGTTTTGGTGCATCGCAAGTCAATACATTGATAATGATGTTGACCAAATCACAATCCATAATACGATTGCTCCAATGCGCGGCTGCCACTGGCTCTTTTTTTGGTTCTTTGACTTTACGCAAACGCATGAGGCGATCCGGTCCATAAATTCCACTCGGACGAATGACGATCGCTTTATCACCGAACCCTTGTTGCAAGGCTTGCTCTGCTTGTAGTATGACTTTTGAGGCCTCGCGTTCTGGTGTCATCGGCGCGGTATATTCATCAATCCATTCCCCATTATTTTGACCATAAACCCCCGTTGAGGAAATAAAAATAACACGCTCAAGCTGGGTCAGTTTATCGGCATATTTGGCAACATGTTGAGTGATGGCCAAATAGCTATTGTGATACCCACTGGTAGAATACTCATCAGGGGTCACAATGATCGCAATGTGCGTAAAATCTTGCAATTGCTCAGCCTTGAGTGTCACCGCATCGGCCTGCATAAAAGCGGCTTTGTCACTCACAGCGTACTGATGACGCTCACCTCGTGCCAGTCCCGTGACGTTTAAGCCATTCTGCGCAAGCTTATTGGTCACCGGTAAGCCGATGTCACCTTGTCCAATAATCAGGAATTTTTGAGTGCTCATAGTCCATCCTACCCTTTGCCAAACTTGTAAAAGCCAAACATCTAAAAATATCGTCTATAAGACAGCTGTATATCGTCATTAGTGGCGAGGCGCTCTTGCCAATCGTAGGTGGTATTAATACGCAAGGCTTGTTTTTTATCAATATCGTATTGCAGCCCTAAAGCCGATATCGGCTGCCAATAATGACCACGGACATCGGGTGCATCACTGCTGCCATGATACCAATATGGCAGTTGCAATTCAGCCTGCACGCGTAACTGATTGTTAATCTGATAACGACAACCTAGGTTTACCCCTGCTCCTACACGATAGCCTTTATTGAGACCACGTCCAACTTGCGTCGTCCCTGATAACAAGGTATAGCATAGCTGTGGCGGCATCTCACCCGTGTTTTTTCTAGGCGTACCAAAAGCCCATGACCAACCCGTCTCATAACCCAAACTGCCCACTAAATGGTCGGTGGCATCTTGCTGCGAGCCGTCATCAACGCGCGTGGCCTCGATGGTTGCCCCCCACGTTTTGCCTTTTTTGGCAGAATTAACGGGGTTAAAAGAGCGACCACGCACCAAAGTAAGATTCTGCAAGACCACACTGTCTGGTTGATAATCCCTATTGTGGACGCTGTTGCCATCTTTGTCATACAGACGCACAGTGACAGCGGCGCCTTCTAAATCGAAAAACTGGGGAAACCCTGCGGGACGGTCGAGAAAATCATGGTAGCCTGCCCGTACCCCAACATCGATATAATTATTATCGCCACGTTGGCCGATACCGACATGACCAAGTTGCAGCGGATGCCTGTCGATTGGATTGTTGTCCGATACCGCAATACGGCGCTGCAGTAAGGTTTGCCTATCGCTTGACATACTTGAAATAGGATTAAGCCGCGCCGATTTGATTTCATGAAAAGTCTGCTCAGCACTATTGTGATAGCCTAACTGCTCACGCTGTTGTTTCACTTCATTAAGCTGGGCTTGGCGTAACGTGCTATCAGCAGGCGTATAGTTGGTGCGGGCGAGCAGACCTTCGTTATCGAGTAACTGCACGACATCTGATGGAATGACGACATAAGGCAGTTGGCTCAACAGATGTTGCTGCGGGCGGACCACGTCAATTAAGCGTAAAATCTCAGAGGCACAGTTATCAGTGGCAAAATAATAGGGCATCTCTAGACCTTTGGTTTCCCAAACATGACGCATGATTTGTTGCACCTCACTTGGGGACAAATCCAACTGATACGTCCACGCATCACGCTCGTCATCTTGTAGATACTTGGCGAGCTTTTCTGGGTACGGATCGATCTCGATGGCGTTATCATAGCTGCCAATCATAGATTTGATGGCATACACTACAAAGCTATCTGCTGGATCACCGCCCACTGTGTAGTTAAGGGCATAAGCATGATGAATTTGACTCGGATCAGCCGCGCTTGCTTTTGAGTCGATACGTAATAACGTATGAGCGAAAGCAGAGGTAGGATTGTCCAAATACTCTTGCGCAAACATAATAGACAGCTGCTCAGGGGCAAGCTTCTTAATCCATTGATCAAACTCAGGACAGTCAGCCATCAGATCGCTCTCAGCAATATTCAAAGTTTCGCTCAGCCAATGTACGCGCGCTGGAAAACGGCACAGTACCGAACTGCTATTTTGAGAGTGACTGTTTAGAGAGCTACTATCATGTGTTTGAGCCGTGTTGTGCGCCGTGATTGTCAGCTCGTCCGCAAGGGCAACAAGCATCGCATCAAGCTCTGCGCCTGAATCTTGCTGACCATTTTTACTTAAAAAAAAGTTAGCGTCATCAACGACACTGACACCTTTATTTTTACCCAAGAAGCCTTTTTGGTCATCAAAGAAATACAATAAACGCCGCCACGTTGTATGCTGTGCCAGATTTTCTGTTTTTACCTGTTCACGCCAGTTGGCCAATAACTCTTCAGCCTGACTTTGTTGTCTGGCTTGAGCGTTTTGCCCCTCTGAAATCTCTGTTTGGACACGAGGATATGCTGCGGTATTAGCCGTCTCATCTACCACAGCACTATTTGACATAGGTGCTAATTCCCCTGTTGTCACTAGCGATAGCGGCGTCGGCAAAAAAGCCTGCGTTTGGGCCGAGAGGAGTAGTCCTGCAATAGCAAATGGTAAACGTGCTCGCTGGCGAATTGTCGTTAAGGTACAATCGATAGGTAGAGTAATAGGCTTTATAGACATGGGGGCAAAACCTCGCACGTTATAGTTCACACGCCGATAGCGTCATTATTGGCTGATGAATAGTGTCTGCTGATATCATCATTTAAACCATCTACAGAATATCTACGACTGCGATTGGTTCAGCGTTTAGCTCGTGTTTACAACTGTTTTATAAGCAATCATTAGATAAAGGTTTAAGCTGCGTACTTGTTAACACCTTTTTAAAAGAGAAGATTATGTCCATATCATCACCAATGACCATTAACGCTGGTCGATTATCAGCAGCGACATGGCTTGCGTCACCTAACTGCAATGGGCGACCAGCAGACTCAAGCGTTGATACCATCGTCATTCATAATATCAGCTTACCACCCAATGAGTTTGGCGTGTGCGGTACTGACGGCGTCCACTATGTTAAGGCCTTGTTTACCAATCAGTTAGATTGGCACGCCCATCCTTATTTTGAGACCATTCAAGGCGCAGAAGTGTCGGCGCACTTATTTATCGAGCGTGATGGGAGCATCACTCAGTTTGTAAACTTTGACGAACGGGCGTGGCATGCCGGACGCTCTAGCTACTTGGGTCGCCCTGAATGTAACGATTATAGCATTGGCATTGAGCTTGAAGGGTCAGATTTTGTGTCCTTTAGCACCGCACAATATGACACGCTTGCTCAAGTTATCACTGCTATCTATGATGCTTATCCGAAAACACGCCGACATTTAACGGGTCACAGTGATATTGCGCCGGGTCGTAAAACCGACCCTGGAGACTATTTTGAGTGGGTCAAGTTGCGTGAAAGTATTGCCGTCTTATTAAAATAACGCGTTCTTAATTTTAGTAGTTATTATTCATCGACTGGAAAAACTATGACTTGGATTGAAGTTGTTGACTCAGCAGTGAAGATTGGTTTGGGAGCACTTATAACAGGTATTATTGCTTTTGTTCTATCTACAACCCAGCATCGTAACGATCGAAAAAAATCCAAAGTTGCACGCGAATTTGAGATGCTAAAAGAAGTTGCAGAGAAAGTAGAGTCTTTTAATCACGTTGCTTTAAAGTACTGGGCACTTGCTACTGATTGGCGACGTAAACTAGAACTAGACAGATCTCTTGTGAAACCAAAAAGTTTATTAGATGCCCAAAAAGATTTGTTTAATAGTTTCAGTGAACTAACTAATGCAGAGTCTTTATTGCTCTTATTTGGCTACGAAGATGCTCAAATTGCTTTAAGAGACTATGGTGAGTCGGTTGTAACTTTTAGAAAAAAAGTACTGTCTGTGGATACAAATTTTGACGAAAACGATGCAGCCAGCTATAGAGAATCTATGATTTATAGACGTGCTAAGTTATTCAAATTACTAAACGATATCTATAAAACGATTTAGTGCGCTTTCACTCTACTCTAAATCGAAATGCAAATAATAAATTTCAGTTTGTAATATCTCATACTCCACATTCAATTTATTTATCTCTGTTATGAAAGTGCTATAATTCGTCAGTTTTTCGACCCCCATAAATCAGTACACAACCATTAGTAAACAACTTGGCACAATAGGTTCTCATGGCAAAAAGTCGGTTATTTCGTTCAACCATGGTGGTCAGTAGCATGACCATGCTGTCTCGTATCTTAGGTCTGGTACGCGATGTCGTATTGTTAGGTGTCTTTGGCGCTGGTGGTCTGATGGATGCCTTTTTGGTCGCCTTTAAGATACCCAATTTTTTGCGGCGTCTGTTTGCAGAAGGCGCATTTAGCCAAGCATTTGTACCGGTACTATCTGAGTATAAAGAAAAATACAGCTTACAGCAGGTACAGATTTTAGTCAGTCGTACCTCAGGGGCGCTGTTACTGGTTCTCTCCATGCTCACCGTGGTGGTCATCTTGATCGCGCCTTGGGTCGTGACTTTGTTTGCACCAGGATTTGCCGATCAACCCGATAAGTTCGCCATCACCGCTGAGTTGCTGCGCTTAACCTTCCCTTATTTACTGTTTATTTCCATGACGGCTTTTGCTAGTGGTATCCTGCAAAGTTACGGCCGTTTTGCCGCTCCTGCCTTTGCTCCGGTTCTATTAAACTTATGTATGATTGGCGGCGCGCTGATTTTTGCTCCGATGTTCAATACCCCCATCATGGCCCTTGGCTATGCCGTCGCGATCGCTGGACTGCTGCAATTTTTGATACAACTGCCCCAGCTATGGCAACAAAAATTGCTGGTCGCCCCAAAAGTGGATTTTCAACATGAAGGCGTTCGCCGTATTTTAAAGCTCATGCTCCCTGCTATTTTTGGTGTCTCTGTCACCCAGATTAACTTGCTGCTCAATACTGTTTTTGCCTCATTGATGATTGGCGGCTCGGTATCTTGGCTGTATGCGGCAGAGCGTATGAGTGAGCTACCGTTAGGACTAATTGGTGTCGCAATCGGTACCGTTATTTTGCCAAGCTTATCGAAAAGCGAAGCCCAAAAAGACGATGTCAGCTTCAAAAAGACCATCGATTGGGCCGCACGCTTGATTATTTTGGTGGGCGTTCCTGCATCGGCCGCCCTATTTATACTGGCAGACGTACTAATGCAAGCACTGTTTTTGCGGGGTGAGTTCACCTTGCGCGATGCGCAAATGAGCTCGCTGGCGCTGCGTAGTATGGCTGGTGGCATCTTAGGGTTTATGCTCATAAAAATATTTGCGCCGGCATTTTTTGCGCGTCAAGATACCAGAACGCCCGTAAAAATCGGTATTATTTCCGTTTTTGCCAACATGGTTTTTAGTGTCATTTTTATTGGCATATTTTATTTATTAGAGATACCCCTGCATGGCGGTCTGGCATTAGCAACCACTGGGGCCGCATTTGTAAACGCAGGCTTGTTATATTATTTCTTGCACAAGCGTGACATCTTCCGATTTGGCAACCACTGGAAAAAGCTATTTGCCCAGTTCGCGGTCTCTACGGGGGCGATGGTTGGTGCTCTTTATCTCATATTGCCCTACTTCCCAACCGATGATGCCCAGTGGCGACGCATCGTGGCCCTACTTATCATGTGTGCGCTAGGGGCACTGGTTTATGGCGCGGTGTTATTGGCAACAGGTTTCCGTCCCCGCCACTTAAAACACGGGTAAAAGGTCAAATAAGAGACTGGCTTACGAAACCCAAACAAGCTTAGTATGAGAATTGATAGTTAACGCGGCCAATAGTTGCCATAATTGACTCCTAATGAATAACTGAACATTGAGGTTCTATATGACAACCAAACCGCTCTCATTGCCACGCTTACCAATCATACTTGCTACTGGGGTCTTAAGCACGAGTCTACTTTTAAGTGGTTGTAGCAATAATGATACGGTAGAACCAGAGGTCGATACTGAAAATACGGCAGCCGTCACTGCAAACAATACCGACACCGACAATCAAGCGCCGACAGTGAGTGCGGATAACACCGTTGAAAATGAGACAATAGCTGATCCTGTGACAGATGAAGCCATCATTGATAATGATGACTTAAGCCCAGTCGCTTCCTCAACCGAGCAAAAAAGCCTAGTCACCAATCCGACCCAGTCTGGTACTCCTGAAGACACCGTGAAGCAAGCCCTAGACAGCTTATACTACGGCGATGCAAAAAAAGCCGCAGAATACTACAAAGTCGATATGGCAAACTTCGAAGAAGAGCTTGCCAAAACTCAATCTGCTTTTAGGCAAACAGTTGATGGCGTCACCATCACGGATACCAAATATAACGAAGATAAGACCCGTGCTACCATTGTAGGTGAACTAATGCTAAAAGGCCAAAGTGAGCCTGCACCGCTGACTTACGAGCTACAAAAGATCGCGGGACAATGGAAAATTTTAGGCTAAAGCGCCTCGCTATCCGTATCTGACTCCACGGCTTTGCCAAGCATCACCACATCAGCGATAAAACCTTGCATGTCACAAACTTTTGGCATGTACCCCCACTGCACAAACCCAAGCTTACGGAATAGACCTAAGCTTGGCTGGTTGTGAGCAAAGACCAGTGCGACGATATTGTGTATCCCGAGGCTTGGCGCTTGCGCGAGCATCCAGCGTGTCAATAAGCTACCTAACCCTTGCCCGTGATATTCTTTATGTAGATAAATACTGATCTCAGTACTGATATGATAAGCCGTACGCGCATATAAATCACTAAAGCTCCCCCACGCTACGATGGGCAATGTCGCTACTGGTGCCATAGTTTCAGCGGCTGTGACCCTGGCTCGAACTGTGTAAATAGGACGCGTTGGACTGTTTAAATGCTCAGTAAACCACTCGCCCCGTTCCTCGCAAGTGACTGGGACGAGATTGGCCGTTGCTTGTTTGCCCGCGATGCTTTGGTTATAAATAGCCAAGATTTCGGGTAAATCCTCTTTACTGGCACGCTGTACAATAAACTGATCGTTGAGCTTGTCTGTCGATAACACAGACGGTACAGCATTCAAAGCGACCTCGGACATAGAACCTCCAAAATTAATGTCATTCTTTATCATCATTTGTTGACCACCCGCACTGTATAACCCCAATCATTACATCCAAACGAGGTAGTCCAACGTTATTTGAAGATCGCGAGACGGATGGTGTCATACTTGTACGATGAGCAGACTATGGGATGTTAGTATGGTCATTTTACTTTATAATGGCTGGTTTTAGACACATCGATTTTTAATATGGTTGTGTTTTTTCTTTTTTATCTGGTCTTAGCATAGCTGAAAATTTATGAACACCTATTTTCTTGAGCAACTGATGGCGTCACCAAGCGCTTTGCCGACAAGCACTAGCCAAGTAGAGTTAGCGCCCTGTGTGCTTACTATTGGCAATTTCGATGGTGTCCATCTCGGTCATCAAGCGATGTTAGACCAAGTTCTTGACATTGCCCACGCGCAAAATCTTGGCTCAGCCGTCATGATATTTGAGCCACAACCCCGTGAGTTTTTTGCGCCCGCCACTGCCCCTGCCCGCCTAACCAATCTGGCAGAAAAGCAAGCGTTGTTAGCAGAGCACGGAATAGAGACCTTAATTGTCGCAGGGTTTGATACTGATTTTCGCTCGCTATCAGCACAGGCATTTGCAGACATTTTAGCCAAGCGCTTAAATGTCAAAGCATTAGTATTGGGCGATGACTTTCGCTTCGGCCATGACCGAACAGGCGACAGTCAGTTCCTGCGGGATTATGGCTTACACGTGACCAACCTCCATACCGTCACAGATGACAGTAATAAAGCTGCCCGTATTAGCTCTACGCGCATTCGTGATCTGTTATTGGCAGGGGACATTGACGCTGCTAACGCGCTACTTGGGCGCGGTTATGCCATAACAGGCGTGGTCGTTGGGGGAGATAAAATTGGGCGTACGCTGGACTTTCCTACGGCCAATATTGACTTAAATCGCCTCAAACCAGCGTTACACGGTATCTTTGCCGTTGATGTCGTAAGCCTTGATAAAGATGGGAAGGTAATCCCTAATGGCTTAGTAGCTCTTGCGGCAGATGGGAAAACAGGCATGACAGGGTTACGTCCAGACAGCTTATTTGGTACCGCTAATATTGGTACGAGACCCTCTGTGGATAAAGCACACAGTTGGCGCCTAGAAATACACTTTCCAGAGTTGCAAGCGGACTTATACGGCTTGACGTTACACGTACGTTTTTTACACTATTTGCATGGTGAAAGACACTATGACGGCCTAGAAGCCCTCAAAGCTGGAATCCACCAAGATGTGTTAGATTTACTCGAATGGCGAGCCAAGCAGTCATTTATTTAGCAACTAACGCTCACTTATTAATAAAAAACCCACATCAGACACGGTTGTGGGTTTTTAACTAACTATTTACTAACTTTTAAACGTCATCATGGGGATGCATACGCACGTTGAGCTCATCAATGGTTTCGACCCATGCCGCATCTTTGTACCACTCTTCTTGCAAAAAAGCACGTTGGTTATCATTCCAAATAGGAGACTCGGTGAGCTTCTCTTCTTTTGCCATTTGATTCTTTTCAATAAAGCTATTAATTGCTTCGTCAGAACTCTCCAGTCCTAACTGTGCAAACAACTCATTCATACTATATTCAGGTTCACCCAACATACGCTTTCTCCTTAGATGGTGTAGGTTTCATTGTGCTTATTATTTAAACTAACACATTTATTGTAGCAGTGTTTATGCTAAAAGCTGTTAGCCAACGTTAATCTAACGTTATCAATTATGTTAACAGCTAAAAATAAATGGTGGGGAGTGAAAACAGAATGTCCTAGACACAAAAAAGCCCTCCTATTTATGAACTGACCCCCAAAACTTGGACGGTTTAGTTTAACCCAAGGTCTGAGTTCTGTATTGCACTGGGCTCAGTCCTTTTAGTTTCAATTGAATACGCTCATGGTTGTAATAATGAATGTACTCATGGATTTGTT
>NZ_DFBY01000004.1:0-17797 GCF_002366815.1 Psychrobacter sp. UBA3068
TCCAACATTTGGGGGTCAGTTCAAATCAGCCCTTTTTTATGGACTAATTTTTACTGCTCAGTGAACTACCTCAAATGATCAGCATCTACCTCAATCACAGGGGCTGGCATATCGAGCTGGCGTTTGAATCGGCGTAATTGTTCAAGCTCGTCTAACAGCTCCAGTATCAGACCAATAGCAGGGACGCTGGCTTCAAAGTCGCGGCTCAGACGTGAGGCACGGCGCACGGTTGTCAGCTGATAACCAGTAAATTGCTCACGCTCTGGCACATCATACTCAATGATGTTTTCTTCAATCAATTCGATCACCCATTGGCGCTCTTGGCCACAGGCAGATACTAGCTCATCTAAGCTCATGATAATGTCGGTCAATTCAGGCGAGTGTTTCATAGCTGTTATCCTCGTTTGCGCTTTATTTCATCGTTATCGTATGGTTTTATCTCTATCACAGTGGTTGATCAAACACAGCCATTAACGGTTAATGCTGGTCTCAGAAAAAGCTTGTTTGAGCTGCTCGTAGGCCTGTGTTGCAGCCTCCGTACTGATATCAGGGTTCACGATGTTTAACGTTAAATACAAATCGCCCGCTTGTTTGGCCGGGATACCCTTACCTTTTAGGCGTAAGTTATTACCAGATTTGCTGTTTTTAGGAATCGTCACCGCCAAAGTTCCTGCTGGCGTATTGACGTTAATTTTGTCACCTAATGCCGCCTCCCATGGCGCGATATTAACGGTTTGATAGACGTCCGCTCCTTCGATACGAATGTTATCTGCATGACGAATTTTCACCTTTAAGAATAAATCGCCATTTTTGCCACCACCATGACCAGCAGCACCTTGTCCTGCTAGACGGATTTGCTTACCGTCAGTGATGCCTTTAGGAATTTTAATTTTAAGCGTTTTGTTATCGTACGCCACGCTACCATTAGGCTGGCGGACCGGAACATTCAACTTAATACTATAATCATCACCACTATACACCGAGGCTAAATCAACCGTAATCTCTGCATGCTGATCTTGCCCTTTGCTATCTTGCGTGCCAAAGCCCCCACCAAACTGATCAAAGCCGCCACGCTGCGACTGTCCACCTGCCGAGCCGCGCGCACCGCGACCGAATGCTGAAAAAATATCGTCGAAGCGAAAACCGCCCTCGCCAAACGCTTCGCCATCACCGAACTGATCTTTGACATCTTCCCAACGAAAACCGCCCTGACTACCGCCTGCAGCTTGACCACCAAAACCGCCCCCTTGTCCAGCAAAGGGGTTGTCTAGCATGGCGTCATATTCAGCCCGTTTTTCTTTATCTCTGATGGTTTCATAAGCGTTATTAATCTCGGCAATCTTGTTATCAGCGTCTGGATCATCACTGACATCAGGGTGATATTGACGGACAAGCTTACGGTATCTTTTTTTGATATCAGCGTCTGAGGCGTCTTTTTTGACCCCTAAAATGTCATAATAATTTTTCTCTGCCATGTTATTTTTCCTTATCGTATTTATTATTAACGGTTTACTTAATACATAGTATAGGGATGATGAGGCAATGTTTCATTTTTTGTTGCTGACTGTTGGTGTCTATAGTCGCGTTAATTTTTAGGTGGCACAAATAACCAAATGTCGATACGTAACGGATAATCTCAGCGAGACGGTGTCACTTGTGGGAGATTCCCTGTATCGATAAGAGTTCACCAATCATGGTGCCAAGCCTTACTGACTGCTGGGTTTACAGCCTCGCTTAAAGCAGTATTATAGGCGTGTGTCAGTATGATTTTGGCATCATTGCTCTTTGATAACTGTTGCCGTAGTGTCAATTTAGTAAGTGCATTTGCGGTACGGCCTTCGCGCTGAGCTACCACACAAGACAGCTCAGCACTTTGTGTGTCACGCTTAGCCCGAAGGTCAATCTCGACCCGTTATCTGCATGTCGGTTTTGATTGTGAATCACTACATTTACCATACCATAGCCAAGTAGCTACTGGCCAAAGGTTGCTCCTACCCTTGTACTCACTTAGAAATAAGGACTGTGTTGGTGACCGGTAAACAAATCGGTGCGCGCCCCTATTTTTAATGGCCAAGACAGCGGCTTATCTGCTAATGATTAAGTTAGGTTGTCCATTTACTACCTATCCCAACAGACAAAATCTGTCCGTATCCATTTATGATTATCAAGATCATTACCCCAAAGCGATGTCGACAGCATTAAATATTTCTGGTGCTAAGATCATGTTTAATTTTATAAAAACTACAATATGGTAATAATGTAGAAATATTTTTTACATTAGCTTGGCTGTTATTGCATTTTACTTCTACTAATAGTGTTCAGTGACCATGAGCCGCTTGAGCGGTTGTGTCTCATAGCTTTAGCCTAATTGGATCCCAAGCATTATTTATACTTTTCTACTATGTTGCTGAGAGTACAAGAGACATCACTGATGATTATGTTACACAAATGCTGGTTGACTCTACCATTTAGAGACACCTTTTTATTAGCAGACACTAGGTGTAGCAACGCCTACCGGACATTTTGTCACACCTGCTCACTGGCTGATTTTTTTGGGGCGTTTTTTTGAGGTATGAAAAGGGCAATATTTGAACTTGGGCGTTCTTTTACAGAGCCGTAAGGATAGGACAATTTATGTGCTTTAAAATGAATATAACGTCGATACTCGTAGGGAGTATGGATGATATAGGCAAGAGTAGCTGTCTATCTTATAAATTGCTTAAAGGTATTAAATGTCTTATTTAATCAAGTCTTTGGTTATCACGTTATCACTATTGCTGAGCACCACCGTTTTTGCTGGTAACACCAGTTATTATGGGAGTAAGTTTCATGGAAAACGTACCGCTAGTGGAAGTATCTTTAACATGAACTCTTTAACGGCCGCGCACCGTACGTTGCCGTTTGGAACGAAGGTACAAGTGACCAATCAAAAGACAAAGCAGAGCGTAGTTGTAAAAATTACAGACAGAGGACCTTTTATTCGAGGCCGTATTCTGGATTTATCAAAAGCCGCTGCTGGTCAAATAAACTGTCAACTGTGTACCACGACAATGGAAATATTATCTTATGGTGATGGTAAATACCGTAAGGAATAACGTAATAAAAAAGGGAGGGCTAATGCCCTCCCTTTTTTACGTCTTTTTTTGTATTAAAAACGGCTGTCCCCATCAAACCTGCTAATGAGACTCCTTTATTCAAAACTCGCTTCCATGTCCTCTAACGTCGTCATCGCTAACAGTAGCTGTTCTTCATGGTCACTATGCTGCTGTTGTAGGGCCGTTTGCTCATTGAGCAATACGAGCAAGTCAGGTTTACGGCTGTCTTCGTAGAGGGTACTGTCGGCAAGCTTTTCTTCAAGCGTGTCTAGTTTTTCCGCAATCTTAGCCAATACTTTTTCTGTATTTTCAATATCACGGCGGACGGGTGCGGTTAACTTACGTTGTTCTGCGGCTTGTTTGCGCTGCTCTTCTTTGCTCAGAGCCGATTCAGCGGCTTTTTTTTTCGATGTTACCGTAGGCGCTTTACTACTCGTTTGACTATCAGCTGTTTCACGTGAAACAAACTTTTTACTCTCTTTCTTGTTTTTCTTCTTATGGTTACTTTTATCTTGGGAATTTTCTTGCTTCCGCTTTTCTGCCAACCACTTGCCATAGTCACTGATGTCACCATCGAATTCATCGATTTGCCCGTCATGGACCAAATACAGCTCATCACAGACATTGGCAATCAGCTCACGGTCGTGCGAGACCAATACCACCGCGCCTTGGAAGCCTTGCAATGCGATGGTCAATGCTTGGCGCATTTGTAAGTCTAAATGGTTGGTTGGCTCATCGAGGACAAGCACGTTTGGACGCTGCCAAACAATCAATGCCAAGGTCAAGCGCGCGCGCTCGCCGCCCGAGAACAACTCACTTGGCGTATCGATACGATCACCGCGAAAGTCAAAACTACCAAGGAACGAACGCAATAAGGCGTCTGAAGTCTTACCTGCTAGGCGACGTAGCATCTCTATAGGCGTTGCTTTGGCATCTAGAATATCCATTTGATGCTGGTTAAAGTAGCCTAATTTTAGGGTATCAGACACACGGTACGTCCCTGATAAAATCCCAAGCTCACCCACCAAGGCTTTAATCAGCGTTGACTTACCTGCGCCATTCATACCCAGCAAGCCAAGACGCGTGTCAGGCGTTACTTGTACATTGGCGTTGTAGAGAAGTGGCGTATCGCTATAGCCGATATCCGCTTGTGTCAGCTCAATCAGCGGGGAGCTCATGTTGGCAGGCTCATAAAAGCGGAAAGAGAAAGGATTGTCTGCCATCATCGGTGACAGCTCTGCCATACGCTCAAGCTGTTTGATACGGCTCTGGGCTTGTTTGGCTTTACTGGCTTTGGCGCGGAAACGACGAATAAAGTCATCCAAATGCGCTTTGGTTGCTTGCTGCTTTTCAAACGCTTGCTGCTGCTGCGCCATACGCTCATGACGCGTACGGATAAACTGCTGATAATTACCCGTATAAAGGGTGATTTTTTGCTGCTCAACATGCAAGATGTGACCGACCGTGGCATCCAAGAATGCTTGGTCATGCGAGATCACAATGACCAGACCCGTATAGGCATTGATCCATGTCTCAAGCCATAAGATTGCATCCAAGTCCAAATGGTTGGTTGGCTCATCGAGTAGCATTAAATCCGCACGGCTCATCAAGGTTTTGGCCAGATTCAAACGCATGCGCCAGCCACCCGAAAACCCCTCTACAGGCAACTCGTGCTGGTTGGTATTAAACCCAAGACCTGCCATGATTTGCGCTGCTTTGGTCGGCGTGCGATAGCCATCGATTTCATCGAACTGCTGATGCAAAACACCGATCTGCTCATCACTCACGCTGCTCAAATCATTTAACGCCGCGTTAATCTCATACCACTGCTCATCGCCGCTCAATACATAATCAATCGCCGTCTGAGCACTGGCTCCCACTTCCTGCGCCATGTGCGCCACATGCCAGCTATCTGGGATGCTGACCTCACCCCGATCCAGCGTGACTTCAGTCTCGCCCGTGCCCATTTGCGTCAATAATAAGGCAAACAAGGTAGATTTGCCCGTGCCGTTATTGCCCGTTAAGCCAACCTTGTGGCCCGGATGTAGCTGGAAGCTTGCCCCTGCAAACAATTCACGGCCATCACGGCGAACACCAACGTCTTTAAATTCGATCATATAATTTCTTCATCTCAACAGTAATATAAAATATAAGGCAAGAAAAACACACATCTGGCATGTTAATTGGCGGCTATTATTTCAAACGCATGACCCATAGGCAAACGATTAAATAACTATTTCAAAACTAAGTATTTATTTGCGTAAAAAGCGCTTAGAGTTACAAAAAATAATGAGCGTTATAAAGGCTAAAGTCGCTACATTAAATTTGGTTGGCGGTGACACGCTTGACAAACGATGTGCCACCCCCATTATGATATACTGCTACAAGAGATGTGTCAGCAATCAACGAAAACGTTGTGGTGGCACCAAAGTAATATTTATAATGTTTTAACAGCGTTGCCACAATGACAGCACCCAATCAAATCAAACGCCGTGCGTATCTTTATTTGCAAACAATGCATTGCAAACCCAAACAGGACGACGACAGCCTTTGATCCTAGCAACTGAGGTAGATATGAACGACTCAACCAACCAATTTAACCCAAGCTCGAGCCAACCTGTAGATCCAACCGTCTTGAGCCTCACTGACAGCGCAGCACAAAAGGTCCGTCGCCTACGTGAAGAAGAAGGTGACAGTGACCTGATGCTACGTGTGTACGTGACTGGCGGAGGCTGTTCAGGTTTTTCATATGGCTTTAACTTTGCCAATGACTTAAATGAAGACGATGCCAACTTTGACAATGGTGATGTGACGCTCGTCGTAGATTCGCTAAGTTATCAGTACTTGCAAGGCTCTACCGTTGATTATACTGAAGGACTAGAGGGCGCGCGCTTTATCGTGACCAACCCAAATGCCACCACCACTTGTGGCTGTGGCTCGTCGTTCTCTATTTAAATGAGGACGCATTACTTGTCCGTCATGATGCCTTAAAAGCTCGTCCGCGCTATGATAATACGCTTAACGTAGCGCTTTCAAAGCATCTATCTAATAGGTAGATGCTTTTCGTTTTATACAGTAATAGTAACGCACTGTTTACAAAAACTTTAATCTCAGTATCCGCTGAAGTCTAGACAGTTGAACCCTTGTAAAGCTTATCGTATTTGTAATTGCTCGTGGTTTTCAAGACAGCTTTAAGCTAAACTGACGGCATTCTAAATCCAATATTTACCTCTGTTATGGTCAAACGCCAGTCGTGTTTTGATCCGCCATAATAAATAACAATAGATGACTATTATGAGTAATTTTGCGAGTAGCTTTGTTAATTTTGAAATTCCCAACTGGTTTGACACCAATCTGCTAACGGGTATGCTACGTGGTATCGAAAAAGAGGGGCTACGCGTCAAGCCTGATGGTTACTTGGCCCAAACCCCCCATCCCAGCAAACTTGGGTCAAAGCTCACCCATCCTTTTATTACCACTGATTATTCAGAAAGCCTACTTGAACTCATCACTGAGCCCAAAACCTCACCAAAAGAAACGCTGAACATGCTGCGTCAGCTGCACGTGTTGGTCTATCAAGGCATACCCGAAGGTGAGCTGATGTGGCCGCTCTCGATGCCATGTATGCTGTCGGCTAACGATGAAGACATTCCATTAGCCAATTACGGCAGCTCTAATACTGGTAAGCTTAAAACCTTGTATCGTAGTGGACTTGGTATCCGTTATGGTCGTCGTATGCAGGCGATCGCAGGCTTACACTACAACTTGTCTTTTGGTGATGGATTGTTTGAAGCTTGGCAGTCACAAGTGACTTCAGCGCAAAGCCAGACGCTGACAGAATTCAAAAACGAAAAGTACTTAGGGCTTATTCGTAACTTTAAGCGTCTGACCAGTCTCGTTCTTTACTTACTTGGGGCCAGCCCAAGCGTGTGTCCTTGTTTTATAGCAGGGCGTGAGCATGATTTAGAACGACTAAATGACGCAACCTACTACAAACCTGCCGCAACCAGCCTACGGATGGGCAAGCTTGGCTATACCAATAGTGTGCAAGAGCAACTTGATATTCGTTATAACTATCTACCAGAGTATGTGGATGGGTTGCGCCGTGCCATTCAAACGCCGCATGAAAGCTTTGCCAAGCTTGGCTTAGATGATGCGGATGGCAACCCTATTCAGATCAATAACCATATTTTACAAATAGAAAATGAATACTATAGCCCTATCCGCCCAAAGCAAATCGCGATGAGCGGTGAGACACCGACCGAAGCGCTTGAGCGCCGTGGTATCGCTTATGTTGAATTCCGCGCGATCGATCTCGACCCTTATAGCGATGTCGGCATCCGTCTCTCTAGTGCCTGTTTTTTAGAAGTCATGGCGCTGTACTGTCTGCTGAGCGACTCCCCCAACCTGCTACCTGATGAAGAGGAAGCGCTGGCCATTAACCTTGAGCGCGTGGTAAACGAAGGTCGCCGTGAAGGCTTGCATATCTTAGACAGTGGCAAAGAGAAATTACTCGAAAGCTGGATGCTAGAACACTTAGAACGTATGCAACCGCTTGCCGCATTACTTGACGCTCACTATGGTGGCAACGATTACCGTGCAGCAGTCGCCCTCATGCAAGGCAAAGCGGGACATCCTGAGTCAACCATCTCAGCCCAAGTCAATTCTGATAGTAAGCGTTTGGGCAGCTTATGGCAGCTTGGCTTTACCTTAGCCGAGCAGCATCGTGACTCATTATTACAACAAACGCTGAGCCCAAATACCCAAGCGAAGTATGAAGTGCTGGCAGAAAAATCACTACTACAGCAAGCTGATATTGAAAAAGCCGAAACAGAAGACTTTATGGAATTTTTACAACAGTATCGCTAAGTCTTGACTGTGACCTTCAATGTTTTTGACTGTTATCTTATTTTTATAGATAACTACTTTATAAGAGTAACCATTTGATGCTACAGCTGACCACTTACCGCAGTTTACAAGTATTTTTAGTGATAATGGCCGTGATAGGTATGAGTTTTGCCCTGTTTTTTTTGCAGCGCCATCTGGGGCTTTTACCTTGTCCACTTTGTATTTTTCAACGTATTGGCTTGATGGTCATGGGTGGTTTTGCCCTCATAGCAGCATTATTCAACCCCAAATCTGTGGCTATCAGGTTGGGGTTGTGGCTTGGTAGCTTAGCGGGGATTGGCTGGGCGACTGCGGTGGCCGGGCGTCACGTTTGGTTACAGCACTTGCCTGCTGATCAAGTGCCTTCTTGCGGCCCAGGACTCGACTACTGGCTAGACACCTTACCTATTTTACAAGTGTTTAAAGAGGTCTTTGCAGGCTCTGGCGAGTGTGCCGCTATTGACTGGACGTTTATGGGATTAAGCATCCCTGAGCAGTCTTTGATTTTATTTAGTTTACTACTGGTGGTACATAGTCTGATCTTATGGCGTATCCTGCGACCTGCCACCCATAATCGTCTTGCTTAGTAGCAAATTAGAATTCACGCGGGTTTTCCGCTATAATCCTCTATCGCAGCAGACATGAGTGATATCCTCCTTCCTGTCTGTGTTGAGGTAAGCCCCTATTAAGCACGGCTGCCAACCTTGATTAATCAGATCTACTGGTTGGTTGGATAGTCAGTCTGACCTTTTAGGTAGTTTGTCCATAACAAAAAAACCACAGATATAGCGGTAGCTCTTGCTATCTTGACACAGTCTATTCGCCTTTTGTTTGAACAATGGGGTTTAGTTACGCAACCCTTTTGACCGCTAAACTTGAGACTGTTGGCAACATCCTCTTAACGATAAAAATTTAAATGACGTTATAAATTTAAATGATGTTGTTCAGTTTGCAACCTTTGGTTCTTTGAAAACTTATATATTCTATTATCTTGCATTTTTGACAACAGCGTTGTGTTGCCGATAGTATAGATAACCTTTAGTCACACTGTTTTAAAAACTGTTTTTGGTATGACCATGATATATTTTGCGCCTATTCGCTCTATCCCTCTGACTGTCATTAGACGCGTTGGCTGCTCTTTGCTCGCGTTACCGATTTGTTTGCTGCTTGTTGGCTGCGATAGTGCCTCATCTAATGCCAATAAAGGCGTGGCGACTACCTTTGCTCCTGTGAGTAATTCAGCAGACTCTGATTTACAAAGTGCCGCCGTGCGCTTGCAAGATAGTAGTGTGGGTCAAGTGGAGTCTGATAGCGACTGGGATACAGGAGCGGATGGGCAATCGCTCATTGCTGCCGCCCAGTCTCAATCAAGCAATGAGGCGTATACGCAACAGACGCTGGTGGGATCAGACACGCCTAGCAGTAGCGCTCTACAGGCTACGTTAATGGGCGATTACGGGGGCATGGTTCCTTGTAACTCCTGTGCTAATATCGATGTTACCTTAAACTTGTTTGCTGACGGCTCAGTGCTAAAGACCAATATTTATAACTATCCTGAAACACCACGTGCGCCGCTATTGGAGTCTGGTGTGTATCGCCAAGACAACAATATCATTACCATTGTCTATGAAGACAAAAACATTGAGACTTACTATATTCAAGACAATCATCTCGTGTTAATGGATGAGTACAAAAACCTTGACAGTGACTATACCCTATCGCGTAAATAAGACAGTCACAGCATAGACAATTAGACAGCCAGTCAGAAAAAATAAGCGTCAGCAAATTTGTGTTTAGCCGTTATAAGATAAGGGTAAATCAGTCATATTGATGAGATGAACAACGCCTACATGCTGGGCGTTTTTTATTGGTCATCTAACGGTGTTTACTTTACAATGAGTGCCTGTTGCCACACTGGTATGTTAGTGTCTGTTTGCGCTTTTTAAGACAGACGATAACCAGTGCCGATGATAGTTAGGCAGCAGACCTCCGAGCATTGCCAGCCTTTGAATGCTGCCAAAGTTACGGGGACTCTATCCCTTTTACTCCTTTCATTTAAGTTCGTACGGAACGTCTATGCATATTCACATTCTTGGTATTTGTGGTACTTTTATGGGCTCACTGGCGCTACTGGCCCGTGCGCTTGGGCACACCGTCACAGGTTCAGATGCCAATGTTTATCCGCCCATGTCCACCCAACTTGAGAATGCGGGCGTCACGATCGAGGCAGGCTATCTGATAGAGCATTTACAGCCGGCACCAGATTTGGTGGTCGTCGGTAATGCCATGAAGCGTGGCATGGATGTCATCGAATACATGCTAGACACAAACCTACGCTACACCTCAGGGCCGCAGTTCTTATCTGAGCAAGTGCTACAATCGCGCCATGTGATCGCCGTTGCGGGTACTCATGGCAAGACAACGACGACGACCATGCTCGCTTGGATACTGCAATATGCCGGCATCGACACTGGATTTTTGATCGGCGGTGTCCCCTTGGTCGATACCACTGACGCACGCCTACAGCAAGTCTTCGCACACAGCAGCTATTTGGGGGCAGAAAAAAACAGTGATGATAACTCAAAGACGGGATATTTTGTTATTGAAGCGGATGAGTACGACTCTGCGTTTTTTGATAAGCGTTCAAAGTTCGTTCACTACCGTCCGCGTACCGCTATTTTAAACAATCTAGAGTTTGATCATGCTGATATTTTTGCTGACCTCAACGCCATTCAAACCCAGTTTCATCACATGGTGCGCATGATACCCAGCACGGGCAAAATCATCATGCCAGCCGCGACCATCAGTTTAGAGGACACCTTAGCAAAAGGGGTTTGGACCCCCATTTGGCGTACAGCGGTGATCGACTCTACGGTGCCTGACGCTGCTACAGAAGATAGCTCCCTAAAAAACAGTAGTGACTGGCAAGTGGAGCTGTTAAGTAAAGACGGTAGTCAGTTTAAGGTAGTTTTTGCAGCTGATAATAATGAAGTAGCCGTTGTAGATTGGTCGATGAGCGGCATGCATAATGTGAACAATGCGTTGGTGGCGGTGGCTGCAGCCTATAACGTTGGGGTCAGTGTTTTGACTGCTTGTACCGCGTTATCTGCGTTTGCTGGTATCAAACGTCGCATGGAGCTGATTGGCAATGTAAATGACATCTTAGTTTTTGATGACTTCGCCCATCACCCCACTGCTATCATGACGACCTTAGACGGCGCCAAAAAGAAACTGGCTGATAGACGTATCTGGGCAATCATTGAGCCGCGGAGTAACACCATGAAAATGGGCATTCACCAACACAGTCTCGCTGAGTCTGCCGCGCTCGCTGACCACACGCTTTGGTATGAGCCTACTGGTCTAGAATGGGGTCTAAAAGAGGTCATCGAACAGGCCACTGCCACAAATAGTGAGATTGGCCATCAGCAAGTGCTCTCTAGTGTCGATGCCATTATCGAGCACATCAGCACACATGCGCAAGCAGGCGATGCGATAGTGATTATGTCGAATGGTGGGTTTGAAGGTATTCATCAGCGGCTCTTAACTGTGCTACATCGCAAATAACGCCCCAAATAACAGCTAGACAACCCCTTGATTTAGAGAAGAGCGTAGCTTTGTCATAGACGAGTTACGCTTTTTTATTCTCTGGTTTTTTGATTGTCTTTCTACTGATAGAGACCTCATAACTGACGACGCTAGCGGTTTTGTAACTGTCGCTACCTTTGTAACCTTTCATTTACTTATCCTCTCTGCACATTAGCAAATCCCTGCTTTTTCTCACATAGCTCATACATTGGTAACATTTCGCGCTTACCTTTACGCCTATGCAGTGCTTACAATGTATTTATCAAAATTAGCAAAATATGATGAATGATAATAAATTAGGAGAATAGAATGAGCTTTATTTGGATGATTATTGTAGGTTTGGTCGCAGGTCTATTAGCACGTGCCATTAAGCCCGGCAGTGACCCTATGGGCTGGATAATGACCATTGTACTGGGTATCGTTGGTGCGTTGCTGGGCGGCTTTCTTGCAGGCCTCATCGGTATCGATGCGGATGGCGGCTTTACGGGTCTGATCTTCTCAGTGATTGGTGCCATCATCCTACTTTTCTTGTATGAGATGATCGTCAGCAAACGCGGTGTATAAGTGCTTGCTATACCTCAGCTGAATCAAAAACAGAAAAGCCTTGCAGATTGCAGGGCTTTTTTATGTTGAGTTTGGCTGATACTTTTCGTCCTTTGCCAGCCAAAAAAGTGTGATCTAGGCGGGAAAGTATTGATAAGCATTACTTTTGTCCCCATTTATCTTATAATATCAACCCTATTTTATCCTTATCATTGAGGTGAGCGTTATGGCATTACTCCCTATCTTAAATTACCCAGACCCGCGCTTGCGCACCATTGCCAAGCCTGTCAAGGAAGTGACTGCTGAAATCAAAACCTTAATCGCTGATATGATTGAGACCATGTATGATGCCCAAGGTATTGGTCTGGCGGCCAGTCAAGTTGACCATCATATTCAACTCATTGTCATGGATTTATCTGAAGATAAAAATAGCCCTAGGGTGTTTATTAACCCAAAAGTGACGCCGCTGGTAGAAGAAAAACAACCGTATGAAGAGGGTTGTTTATCGGTACCTGATGTCTATGATAAGGTCGAACGTCCGAATAAAGTACGTATCGAAGCGTTAGATGAGAATGGTGAAAAAATTGATGAAGAGGTAGAAGGCTTACTGGCGGTATGTATTCAACATGAAATGGATCATCTAAATGGAGTAATATTCGTCGATTATTTATCACGTCTAAAACAAACGCGTGCTCGCGATAAGGTGCGTAAAGTCATCAAGATACGTGAAAAACAAGGCGAACACACAGCAGATAAACAGCCGCAAACCACCAATTCTTGATCGGGCTTTTATTTAGCGCCCTTGTCATATAAAGCGAGTGTTATATCAGCCAATTGGCTCATAGGCTTAAATTCATAAGCTTAGAATCATAATGGCATGAGGCAATACAATAGTGATGTGACCTCGCTTTAATTCTCTAACATATATTTTTCTTCATTAAAGGTTTTCTACCATGACCATGATCAAAATTGACCAATATTTTGACCCTGCCGGCTGGCAGAAATTCACCAAAGCGGCTGAAGGTCGCGAGACGCCACTTTTGGTAGTGGACCTAAACCGCATTAAAACCAAATATCATGAAATGGTTGGTTTTTTCCCTACTGCCAAAATTCATTATGCGATGAAGGCCAGTCCTGCGGTCGAAGTCATCGATCTACTTGCTGATCTTGGCTCAAACTTTGACTGTGCGTCAATTTATGAGCTTGATAGAGTACTTGACTGCGGTGTGGATGCGTCACGCATCTCTTACGGTAATACCATCAAAAAAGCCGAACATGTCAAATATGCATTTGATAAAGGCATCACTTTATATGCAACCGATTCAGAAGCAGATTTAAAAAATATCGCAAAGCACGCTCCAGGGTCAAAAATCTTTGTGCGTATCTTGGTGCAAGGGTCAGAGACCGCTGAATGGCCATTGTCACGCAAGTTTGGTTGCCACCCTGATATGGCGATTGAGCTGTTGATTCAAGCTCGCGATTTGGGCTTGGTGCCTTACGGCATCTCGTTTCATGTGGGCAGTCAGCAAAAAGATGTCGCTGCTTGGGATGATGCGCTGGCCAAGGTCAAATACATGTTTGACTGGATGAAAAATGAAGAAGATATTAAGCTACAAATGATTAACTTGGGTGGCGGTTTTCCAGCCAACTACATCAGTGAAGTGAATCCCATCAAGGTCTATGCAGAAGAGATCAATCGCTATCTGACGGATGATTATAATGCCGAAGACATGCCTGAGATTATTCTTGAGCCAGGACGTTCATTGGTCGGTGGTTCAGGGGTGTTGGTCAGTGATGTGGTGTTAATTTCTCGTAAATCAAATACGGATTTGACGCGCTGGGTGTATACGGATGTAGGCTTGTTCCAAGGCTTAATCGAGACACTGGGTGAATCCATCAAGTATCCTGTTTATACGCCAAAGATGGAAACGTCCACCCGCGAAGGTACGGTGGTATTGGCAGGACCCACCTGTGATTCAACTGACATCATGTACGAAGAAGCGGGCTATCAGCTACCTGAAGAGCTGGAGATTGGCGATAAAATCTTTTGGTTGACCACGGGTGCTTATACCAACTCTTACTCATCGGTTGAGTTCAATGGTTTTCCGCCATTAGAAGTGGTTTACGTTGACTAGTTTCCAATCATTGATTGGTTTTTCATAACTGGCATTAATAAAAAGCGCGGCACTGCGAGATACAGTGCCGCGCTTTTTTGTGCTTGATCTTCTCACCAGCCAGCAACTACTGTACTCTTAGAGAAATTACAACCAAGGCGGTTTGGCTTATACAGCCAATAAACAAAGCAATCATACTACTAAGCGTCGCTACCAGCCCTCCTCGAAATTGATTCACCTGCCATTCCTCATGATGAACAAATCAGTAAAGCCATAACTAGAAAAACCTACTCATTTAAGCCTAAAACATCCTGCATGTTATATTGCCCAGCTGACTGCTGAATGATCCATGTTGCCGCGCGTACCGCACCAGCAGCAAAAGTCATCCGCGCTCGTGCACGGTGGGTAATCTCAACGACTTCGCCATCGGCAATAAACATCACGGTGTGATCGCCAATGATCTCGCCTCCACGAATGGCATGAATACCAATCGTCCCTGCTTCGCGCTCGCCCGTTTGACCTTCTCGGCCATACACGGCCACATCTTTTAGTTGCTGTCCACGTGCTTCTGCAACGGCCTCTGCCATCATATACGCCGTACCTGATGGGGCATCGATTTTATGTTTGTGATGGGCTTCAATGACTTCTACATCCGCCTCTTCTCCAAAGGCTTTGGCAGCCATGGCTAATAGTTTTAATGACAGATTGACACCTGTTGAATAGTTACCGGCGTAAACAATGGCCACGTTCTCACTGGCTTGTGTCAATACTTGCTCTTGCTGCTTATTGAAGCCCGTGGTACCGATGACCATAGCGACATTGTGCTCAGCACAAATTTGCATGTTTTGTTCAGTGGCATCAGGCAAGCTAAAGTCAATCAAGACGTCGATGGCATCTACTACCGATTTTAAATCGTCGACTATCTCTACGTTTAAACAACCGATCGCCGCGACTTCGCCCGCATCTGCGCCAACGAGGCTTGAGCCTTGACGTTCAATTGCAGCTTTTAGCGTCGTTTGGGGGTTGTCATTGATGGCTTCGATGAGCATACGCCCCATACGTCCACCCGCACCGATTACCCCTACCTTGATAGATTGATGACTTACTTGCTCACTCATATTTTTATCCTACGCCCTTTATAGTTAATACCGTTGTTTTTAAACACTGTTTGTCGTAAGTTTAGCAAATATCGCCCCATGAATGGTTTTTTATACCACCAATAAAAAGCCCAAAGGTTTCACATGGAACCTTTGGGCTAATATGCTAAACACATCTCTGTTAGGCAGTACTTTTAGTCAAACAAGTCGCCAATCTTTTTAAAGAAAGACTTTTTATGGGGCGACTGTTGATGCTTGCTATCATCATCTAACGTATCTTGGAATTGACGTAGCAGATCTTTTTGCTCACGGGTTAAGTTCACGGGCGTCTCGATGACCACACGGCAAATCAAATCGCCTTTCATCGTCGTACGAACTGGCGTTACGCCTTTACCCCGTACACGTAGCAACTTGCCACTTTGGGTCCCTTCGGCAACTTTGATTTTCACTTTGCCATCTAAGGTTGGAATTTCAACTTCTTTACCCAATGCCGCATCGGTAATACTCACCGGCACATCCATGTAGAGGTCAGCGCCTTGACGAGTGAAGACGTTATGCGGTTTGACACGTACTTCGACATACAGATCGCCATTTTGCACACCCGCACCGCCAGCTTCGCCCTCGCCTGCTAGACGGACGCGATCCCCATCATCGACGCCTGCTGGGATGGACACCTCTAGCGTGCGTGATTTGTCTTTCACCCCATTGCCATGACAGTCAGGACAAGGGTTTTTGATTTGTTTACCAGTGCCGCCGCACTGCGGGCAAGCTTGCTGAACCGCAAAAAAGCCTTGTTGCATACGAACTTGGCCTTGCCCATGACACATCTGACAAGTCACGACATCAGAGGCATCTTTTGCGCCTTTACCATCACAAGTGTCACAAGGCGCAGGGGCAGTAAAACTGATTTCTTTTTTGCAGCCGCGTACCGCTTCTTCGAGCGTCAGCTCAATCACATAACGTAGGTCTGACCCACGACGCGAACGCCCACCGCCGCCACGCGACTGACCAAAGATGTCGCCAAAGTTACCAAAGATGTCACCAAAGATGTCTTGGAAATTGCCGCCACCTGCACCGCCAAAGCCGCCACCGCCCATTCCATTTTCAAAGGCAGAGTGACCCATACGGTCATAGGCTGAACGTTTTTCTTCATCACTCAGTACTTCATAAGCCATTGACGCTTCTTTAAATTTATCTTCTGCATCAGGGTCATCAGAGTTACGGTCTGGGTGATATTTCATCGCCAGCTTGCGGTAAGCCCGCTTAATCTCTTTGCTATCAGCCGTCTTGCTGACACCTAACACTTCATAAAAATCGCGCTTACTCATGGGCTCTCCTATCGTCTTTACAGTCTACCGGCCAGTCGATTCATTAACCCTAATCCATCCTCTCTAACCTCCCACCATCGCACTCTAAGGTTTCACATGAAACATAGTAGAAGATAAGGGGAAAACGAGAAGATAACGTATGAATCTATAAGCGAATACGGCAGGATGCTGCTTAGCCAAATCAATTATTAAAAGTTTGCGCTATTTATGGAGATGGCACAGCGATTTATCAAGCGCTTAGGCAGGGAAAGTGTGAGTTAGGATGAGATAGCCCATACAAAAAGGTTTTATTAAGAAATACACAAAGGTTTTCGTACCGTCATAACGGTCAGCCATGCTAGTATTTATCGCCCTGTTTATTGTTGAATAAACACTGTGGTTCATATTTACCTTCAAAGCATTAATTTGTGATAAGGAATCGATTGTTATGAAGAAGCTGATTGTTTTATTGATGGTCATAGCAGTGGCAGTCTATGCAGGTTCGCCTTATTACAGCGCTTATCAGCTCAAAAACGCTTATGATGCCAAAGATGGTGCCACCATCGCGGCGGCTATTGACTATGATCAAGTGCGACCCAGTATACAGAACCAATTAACCAGTCAGTTTTCGGCGACTATGAGCAACTATCCATTGGTCGCTGAGCTGGGCGGCGAGCCTTTAATCCAAGCCGCCAACAGTTTTATCGCGCAGGCAGTCGATGGCGCGATTACGCCGCAAAATATCGAAAAAATCATCAACACGCAAGGCCAAGCCAATACCGCCACCAAAGAGCTGGCGGCAGCGTGGGCAATCACCAGCAATCAAGTCGACTTAAAAAACCTGATTCAAAATTTAATCATTCAGCGCGGTGATGTAAACGCGGTGGTCCAAAGCCAGATGCAGCAAATAATGCAAAAACAAGCAGCCATACTCGAACAACAAGCAGCCCAAGGCTCTGATAGTGACAAACCAGAACTGAGCTACTGCGGTATAAATTGCTTCCAAATCAGCGGTCAAGTTAAAGGCTATCCCCTCACCATAGAGATGCAGCGTGACGGCCTGATTGACTGGAAAATCGTTGATATTGTTTTGCCTTAAACGGCCGATATCCCAACTCATTATCCCAAATAAAAACCGCCCCATGTGAACCGACCCCCATAAGTTGGAC
>NZ_DFBY01000021.1:0-54404 GCF_002366815.1 Psychrobacter sp. UBA3068
TTATTTCAAGTTGAGAGTGGGGTTGATTTAATGCTTTTCTAATAGATAGATTATCTATCTTGCGAAAATCAATGCTTGCATTTGGGTAATAAGCATATGGTAAGTGCCACTCATCTCCTGATGTATCAACTATACTGCCTTCCCTAGTAGTAATAGTCTGGGCATCAATATTTTCTTGAATCAATAGTTCTAATTGTGCCATTAGAAACTCTCCTCAACTAAGGTACTTTGATATTTTATTAACGCAGCTCTTGCGCTTTCTTCAACTGCTTGAGCAATATATACATCTTGAGAACTAAGGCTAGAATCTCCTCTTAAATGCGCTAAAGCTTCTCGACGTTTCTGTTCTGACACTCCTGACGCTCTCATTGTTATTTCCATTCTAGAAGAAAAAGTATGCCTTAAAGATTTAGCGCTCAAATTATCAGGAAGATCTCGGTTATACTTGTCTCTCAACAAATGAAAAAACTGAGTGATGGATGCTTGTGATAAGGGTTGACCTTCGTCACTCAAAATCAGGTATTCAGACTCAAAATCTGATTTGTCTTCTAGAATCTCTCTCAAATCAACTATATATTTATTCAGACACTTAACTAAATCCAAGTTGCCAATCTCTAATAGGCGACCATTACGCTTTACTTGCGGTCTAGGCTTTCTGGTATCGCCAATATCAGGTTCTCTACGGACAACGTTCACCGAAGATATAGCACCAATAGTAATATCTTCTACCCTTAAACTAAGAAGCTCACCCGGACGTAGACCACAATAAATCATTAATCCAACTGAAATAAAATTTCTATACTTTACTGCCTCATTCGTACCAAATGAATTAATAGAAGTAGGATCTAATATATTTATCAAAAAGCTAGATTCTTCGTTGTTTAGTCCTTTTTTCAAATACTTCCTGCTAGGTGGTGAGGACATAAACGAATTAGATAGCCATTCATTAAAAATGCTTTTTCTTTCACTAAGGCTCTTAAACTTATTAGATGAATAAGGCAACTGCGATATCAACACACTCATATACCAGTTTATAAACTGTCTAACAGTAGTAAGACGTTGATTAAAAGTTATCGGTGAAATAGCCTTGGATTGTTCTCTATTTTGTCTGAGATGCTCAACCAATACTGAATTAATCTGAGCAGAGTTAAAAGATACTGAAGCAGTAAGCTTCTGTCTCAGATCAATTTGTTCGCGATACAGCCACTCGTATAAAAGAGAAAGTTCTCTAGCATTACGGATTAATGTATTAGTACTTCTATCACGACGAGATAGTAAATACTCATTAGGTGCTGGAATGGGTAATTCGTCATAATCAAGTATGATTGGAATCTGCTCTCCAGTGGGATGTGTGACTACCTTAACTTTCATTAATTCCACCATAATATAAGTTTACTTAGCTTCCTTTATAACAAACACTATATTAACAATATTATCTTTATAACAACTTATATATTACTATTAAAAAATAGCCCTGAATTTTATTCTCAATATTTACACTAATATAAGAATACTATTCAGAGCTAAGGCTTACTACTCAGGGTTTAGGAGACAATAACTACTTAATCGTCTTTACAAACTATCTCTTATAACCATCAGAACGGAATATCGTCATCTACTGGACCATCTGGCATGGCGGTAGGTTTTGACTGTGCAGGCTGCTGCGTCGGTTGGTTAAATTGATTTTGCTGAGCAGGCGCACTTTGGTTGTTATTAAAGCTATTCTGTCTGCCACCTTGTGCCATCCCTTGAGCGGCGTTGCCTGCTTGATTATAACCGCCTTGCTGATTATTTGCTTGTTGGCCAAAGTTATTTTGATTGCTTTGACCACCTTGATTGCCATAACCGCCTTGGCCTTGGTTTTGACCACCAAAAGCATTGTCACCTTGTCCACCGCTCATGCCATCTAGCATTTGCATTTGTTCAGCACGGATCTCGGTAATATAACGGTCTTGTCCGTTTTGATCCTGATATTTACGCGTACGTAAACTGCCTTCGATATAGACCTTGCTGCCTTTACGTAAATACTGTGCAGCAATCTCACCCAAACGGTTAAATAGTGAGATACGATGCCATTCCGTCGCTTCTCTTTTTTCGCCGCTTTGTTTGTCTGTCCACTGCTCCGATGTCGCAACCGAAATATTGGTCACGCTACCGCCATTATTGAATTGACGTGCCTCAGGGTCTGCTCCAAGGTTACCGATAATGATAACTTTATTAACTCCGCGCATGGTACCGTCCTCTTACTTATGAGTAATCTGATGAATCTGTTTGATGTTTATTTAATAGTACCAATAAATACTATCTATCATATGATTTTACTTTAACCAATTTTTGTTTAAATATCTAGGGGGCTTTGTGCCAAACGCGACAGGGTTTGTCGGGAATCATCGGTCAGCTGCGTCTTATCCAGCTTCAAATAAGCGACCTGTTCTTTTGCCATCACCACCAACTCGTCAACCCCATCTACCGCCAATATTTGGCGTGACCAGTCTTGTATATTGATATTTTTAGGAATAGTCACGGTCGTACTTGACAGATAAGGGGGCTGAGCAATCGGAATAATAACGAGTAGTGATGCGCCCATAATAATGGCCAGTATGCCCCATGCCAACAAGTTAGGCTGGTTCAATAACAGTCCACCCATCGCCCCACCGACAAACGCCCCAAAGAACTGACTGGAGGAGTTAAGCCCCATCGCGGTGGCTTTATTAGCGACTGGGGCCCGCTTCGAGATCCACGAAGGAATCGTCGCCTCAAGCAAATTAAAGCCCATAAAGTACAGCAGCAAGCCCAATATAATACCGACACCCATCTGACTACCGAGCGCAAGCAACACTAAAGCGCTAGTCATGAGCGCAATCGCTCCCAAAAACACTTGGCGCATTCTGCGTTTCTTTTCGGCGATAATGATAAACGGTATCGCAACGGCAAAGCCGATAAACAATAATGGCAAATAGACCAAGCCCTGCTGACGTACCGATAACCCCATCACCTCATTAAGCTGGTGCGGCAAAATAACAAATATCGCGGTCATCGTTAGATGTAAGGCAAAAACCCCGATGTGTAAGCGGTTTAAATCCCCTATGTTAAGCACGGTCTTTAATTGTTGACCAATCGATTTGTTGTCTAAGTTGTGCTTGAGTACACGTAGGGGTGTGGGCACCACCAGTAATAATAACATTGCCAACACAGCAAAGCCCGACGTTAACCAAAACAGCCCAGAGATACCGAGCGACCCGACCAGTAAAGGACCAAAGGCAAAGGCCAGCATGATAGAGGTTGCAATGGTCAATCCCATCGTCGCCATCGCTTTGGTACGCATCTCTTCCCGTGTCACATCTGCCAACAACGCCATGAGGACAGCAGAGACAGCGCCACTACCCGCCAGCGCACGACCAATAATCACCTCATAAATATCCGTCGCATTTGCGGCGATCATACCGCCGATGGCAAACAGAATTAAACCCAAAAATATGATCGGTTTACGCGGAAACTTATCAGCAGCAAGGCTCATTGGTATTTGAAAAATAGCCTGCCCCAGTCCATAAATACCGACTGCCAAGCCGATCAAAAACGGCGTCGCATGCGCATAATTGTTACCATACACAGAAAACACGGGCACAATCATAAACAAGCCGATCATCCTCAAGGCAAAAATACCACCGACCCCGAGGATTGCTCGTCTCTCTACGCTATTCATACTCGCCTCACTGGTTGATCATTACTGGTTTATCACGGCTGTACTGCTGATTTAGCACTACTGGTTTATCAAGGCATCAGCCTATAAATCAAGGCCCCTAGTATAAGACATTCATCGTTTGGTTGCCGAGACTTTTGTCTTGCTGATTCGGTATCGCATATGACAGCCGCCCAAGTCATTCATATTGCGCGATAATTTTGTTACCAAGTGCATCTAAGACAGGATCATACCTTGAATAATGCCTCCATCATGACAATAAAGTAAGGCGTCATAAATGCTATTCCCTCATCTGCTTTATGACGAACGCCTCGATAAAATGACAGGATTGGGTTAAATCTATAACAAACACCACCTGTTACTTAACATTTATTTGTTTTAGATTCGCTTAGTAAGCTCGCTTAGTAACATTAAAAATTAAAATAAACCACACGTAAATACTCATTCACGCTCTCAAAGAATCCATTCACTTAGCTTAATTGACCTTTTTATATTTTAGATATCTTTTTAAATACCATTTTAGCAAATAGGAAACCTATCACCGATGGCACATGACCATATCGCAATACGCGGCGCACGTACCCATAATCTAAAAAACATCGACCTAGATATTCCACGGGATAAATTTGTGGTGATCACGGGTCTATCTGGCTCTGGTAAATCTTCATTAGCATTCGACACGCTGTATGCCGAAGGGCAGCGCCGTTATGTCGAGAGCTTGTCGGCGTATGCGCGCCAGTTCCTCTCACAAATGGAGAAACCTGACGTCGATAGCATCGAGGGTCTGTCCCCAGCGATTGCTATCGAGCAAAAATCCACCAACCATAATCCACGCTCGACCGTCGGTACGATTACCGAGATTTATGACTATCTGCGCCTACTCTATGCGCGTATCGGTACGCCCTATTGCCCTGAGCATGGCGAGCCCATGGTGGCACAGTCGGTCACCGAAATGGTCGATCAGGTCATGGCCTTGCCTGATGACACCAAGATCATGATTTTGGCGCCTGTGATTCGTGAGCGTAAAGGTGAGCATACCGTCTTGCTTGAGCAGCTGATTGGTCAAGGCTTCGTCCGTGTGCGCGTCGATGGTGATGTCTACGATACCGATGAGCTACCCACACTCGATAAAAAGAAAAAGCATACCATCGAAGTGGTGGTTGACCGCTTTAAAGTCCGTGATGATTTGGGCAATCGTGTGGCCGAGAGCTTAGAGACCGCCCTACGTTTAGGTCAAGGACTGGTCACGCTACACTTTATGGATGGCAATCCCAAAGAAGGCGGGGATGACAATCAAGTCATGTCAGCCAAGCACTCATGCCCTGTCTGTGATCGTGCGGTGCCTGAGCTTGAGCCGCGTATGTTCAGTTTTAACAACCCGTATGGCGCGTGCCCAAGCTGTGACGGTCTCGGTAAACGTCAGTACTTCGCCGCCGAAAAGCTCATCACTCACCATGAAAAATCGCTCAATCAAGGTGCCATCAATGGTTGGGACAAACGTCATGCTTACTACTTTGGCTTGCTGAGCACCGTCTGCAAGCATTTCAAAATCGACATGGATACGCCGTGGCAAGACCTGTCAAAAGAACAGCAAGATATCATCATGCACGGCTCCGGCAAAGAAAAGCTCACCTTTAACTTTACCGATGAGCGTGGCCGCAAGACCAATAAAACCGTACCCTTTGAAGGCGTACTGCCTTATCTAGAGCGTCGCTATGCCAAAACGCAAAGCAATCTGGTGCGTGATGAGCTGGCCAAATACTTGGCAGACACCACTTGTAATGTCTGTGATGGCGCACGTCTGAATGAAATCTCGCGCAATGTCCGTGTCGATGACCAAACCATCGCCGAAATCGTCAAGCTGTCTATCGGTGATGCGGCTGACTATTATAAGACGCTCAAGATTGGCGGTCATAAAGGCGAAGTTGCCGAAAAAATCTTTAAAGAAATCAATGAGCGTTTAAACTTCCTCGTCAGTGTTGGACTTGATTACTTGACGCTTGCTCGCTCTGCTGAGACGCTATCGGGCGGTGAAGCACAGCGTATTCGTCTAGCCAGCCAAATCGGTGCTGGTCTGATGGGCGTGATGTACGTGCTCGATGAGCCGTCCATCGGTCTGCATCAGCGTGACAATGACCGCCTACTAAAGACGCTGACGCGCTTGCGTGACTTGGGCAATACCGTCCTCGTCGTTGAGCACGATGAAGATGCCATTCGCCAAGCAGATCACGTCATCGATATCGGTATCGGCGCGGGTGTCCATGGCGGTCATATCATCGCCCAAGGCACAGTCGATGACATCATGGCAAATAAAGACTCGCTCACTGGCCAGTACATGTCTGGCGAGAAGAAAATCGAGATTCCAACCATTCGACACAAAGCCAAAACCATGGATGTCGAAGTCAAAGGTAAGGCCAAAGCCAAAAAAGCACCGATGACGATTGAGCTAAAAGGCGCATCCGGCAATAACCTACATGATGTGGATTTGTCCATACCAGTCGGTGTGATGACTTGTGTCACTGGGGTATCCGGTTCGGGTAAATCGACGCTAATCAACCGCACCTTAATGCCGTTGGCAGCGACTCAGTTAAATAACGCTTCCACGTTGATTGCAGATAAGTTTGAGAGCATCAGCGGTCTTGAGCATTTGGATAAAATGGTCGACATTGATCAAAGCCCCATTGGCCGTACGCCGCGCTCAAACCCAGCGACTTATACCGGCGTGTTTACCCCTGTGCGTGAAATGTTTGCGCAAACGCAAGAAGCGCGCGCTCGTGGTTATAAAGCGGGACGCTTTAGCTTCAACGTCAAAGGCGGACGCTGTGAGATGTGTCAAGGTGACGGTCTCATCAAAGTTGAGATGCATTTCTTACCTGACATGTATGTGCCGTGTGATACCTGTGAAGGCAAGCGCTATAACCGCGAGACTTTAGAGATTCACTATAAAGGTAAAACCATTGCGGACGTGCTCGATATGACCGTTGAAGATGCGACTGAGTTCTTCTCAGCCATTCCAGCGATTTATCGTCGTTTGCAAGCGCTCATGGATGTTGGTCTCAGCTATATTCGCCTCGGTCAGTCTGCGCCAACGCTATCTGGCGGTGAAGCGCAGCGGGTTAAATTAGCGCGTGAGCTTGCCAAACGTGATACTGGACAGACGCTCTATATCTTGGATGAGCCAACCACTGGGTTGCATTTCCATGATATCGATAAACTGCTACATATCCTGCATGCCCTACGTGATAAAGGTAACACCATCGTCGTCATCGAGCACAATCTTGACGTCATCAAAACCGCGGATTGGGTAATTGATCTTGGCCCTGAAGGTGGTAAAGGTGGTGGACTGATTATCGCGGAAGGTACACCGGAGGAAGTCGCGGAAGTGAAAGGCTCGTATACTGGTGAGTTCTTGAAACCGATGCTTAAGCAGACGATGAAAGAAGTGAGTTAATTAGGTAATAGTTAGAGAATGATTGAAAGGCTACTCTTTAGGGAGTGGCCTTTTTTGTTGTCCGAAACTTGGTTGTCGTATTTAATCTACTCTATACTGCTAATTATTCATCTTCACAATGCATACTTACTACGACATTGACACTTATTATGCTTGGGTCTTCAAAAATAGCTAAATCTTGAGTAAGCTTCATAGTTGTCGTACAAAAAATAGCATAGTCATTCTCTATAGCCTCGGTTACTTCATAGGTTTGTTCTAAGCTAGGAGGTCTACTAGCACTCATTACACATATTATATTTTTAATGTCAGTCATATTAATTCCAACTTTATTTAACCCTTCCAAATAATTACTCTTGAAACTATCCTTGTTATCTTCGCTTGCATAAATTGTTGGAAGTATATTTAGTAGTCTGTTGCCGCTGAATATATGCTTCCAATCATTAAAGTCATAGCCAATCATAGAGTCATCCTGCCTATACACGGTACAAACTGTCGTTACAACTGAATCTATAAAGTAATGATAAAAGTTATAATCCTCAATGCTCATATCGTTTACAAAATCGTTTTTGGCTTGTGATGTGATGAAAGGTATAGCAAAAGTAGGAATAAATGACAGTCTATTAATCTTATTTTTCAAAATATTTTTTGGTTCAGTTTTAAAGCCGCTTATTTCATCTATAGTTGAAGGTACGATTGCACAAGTTAATGCTCTAATAGAAGCTATTTCTTCGTGAAAGGCAGACAAAGCATCAAAGGAAGCTTCATTTTCAATTAAGAAAATAATTACTTTTTGACTTTTGAGTTGCTGATCTCTATCGACTTCGGTCATATTCTTTAAATCATCTAAACTAAATATTTTAAAATCTGAATCATGGATATCGAGTTTTAAATATCTATCAGAGGCTTTATTGAATCTATCTTTACCAATATTTTGCGCTACCTTCTTAGTTATTTGACCTGTTGTGATGAGCATAAATCCTTCAGGTTCTTTGTAATTAGGAATGTCACTCATTGTATATTTAGAAGTACTGCTCATAGTAACGAACTCTTTGTCATGTTTTAGAAAGTATTGATGTATGTGTTAGTTTGATAGACTTAATTTGAGAATTTAAATTAAAACCACTAGGAAAATCGTTATGCTCAACAATAACTTTAAACAAAATGTTTTAAATTTACAGAATAAGGAACAAGCCTCTCTAAAGAATTACAATGATACAAAACAAGATTTTAATATATTTACAATCTTGCGTAAGACAGGCGAAGAAGTTGGTTTGCACTCTCGTTTCCTTGCCGAGTTACTCAATAGAAATGCTAGTCATAAAATAGCAGACTTTCAACAATTATTCATTGAAACCGTATTAAATCATGCCATAACAACACAAGAATGGAATCGAGAAAAATTAAGCCCTAAAGATGACTACAGTTGTGAAATTGAATATAGTTTTCGTAATTCAGATCATGGTAGAGCTGATATCATTCTCAAAAACAAAAACAACGTTATTGTTATCGAAAACAAGATTTATGCTTTTGATCAGAAATGTCAACTGGCTAAATATTACAGAGCTTGCCAAGAGTTAGGCTATGATGATAAAAATATTTACATAGTATATTTAAATCGTTTTGGGGATGATGTGTCGCCCTATGGACAGGGAGATATTAGTAATGAAGACTATGGCGTGATTAGCTATAAAGAAGATGTTTTTAACTTTTTAAAACTATGTAAGGCAAAGGTAGTAGATTGTCCGCATATAGAACAGACTATTGAGCAGTACATCAATACCGTTGCTAGAATTACAGGTCAAACAAGGAATGCAAAAATGAAAAAAGAATATATAGATTTTCTAGCAGATGATAATAACTTTAAAACCGTCTATGAACTAAGCCAAAACTTTGAAACTATTCAAAAAAACATTCAGAATGATATGTGGGATAAGTTATTGACTTATTTTAGCGAGAAAAATCTAGAGTTTACTTTCTGTGATAACCAACTGTCTCACTATAGCCAAGAAAAAGCTGTCAAACAATACTTCTTAAGGGGTGGCACGAAAGGCAAAGCTAAGACATACGGACTTTGCTATAAAATAATCGAAAAAGATAACCTAGGAGTTTATTGTTATATTGAGCTAAATCATCGTTTGTATTACAGCATAACGTTAGTAGACAAGGATGGACGTCTTCCAGAATGTCCAAGCGATATGAAAGATTTCAAAGGAAGAGTTGAGAAACTACATAAAAACTGGAAGTATCAAGACAAAAAGAAGAATTTAGGTGGTCAGATTTACCCTCAACGCCCAGTCAACTTCAAAAACCCTAACGATAATTTTTTCGATATTATCAATGAGAAGAGTCGCGAAGAGTGGGTGGCCGAAACAGCTGATGATATCATTCAGCTAATTGATGATGTAAAAAATATTAATTTCTGATAAGCATCATTTCATCTTACACGCAGTATCATTAATTTATGAAAGTCTCCTTGAGGGGCTGTTTAGCCTCGATTGTAGCGGTTATTTTTGGTTCACCACTGATTGAGGTGACTTAGCTAGGAGCAGTATCGATATAACAGGAATGCTACTGGCTATTAGTCACCGCTCTAGTGGGCGACCAAGATATGAGCGAAAAGCGTGATTAGCTTCCCACAAATACGAACTACCTAAACAAACTCCCTCTCAACATTCATCACCCGCGCATCTACCGTACGCTCTATTTTCTCCTCAATTTGGCTGCACTGCGACTCGACCTCACGTTTGGACAGTCCTGTTATCACAAACGTCCACTCGCTGGCATCATGGCGCGCGCGGCCGCCGCTCTCACACACCGCGACACTTGGCGTATTGCCAAAGCGCGCATGCAAGCCGCCCATACGTTGGCGCTTTTCTTTTAGCGAGCTGCAGCCGGGCAACGAAAACGTCAGTGTCAAAATAACGATATGCATTTTATGCTCCTTGCCAAAACCATTTATACTTTTATAGTAGCATCAAATATAATTAATACCTGACAATGTGTGCGCGTCAGCATCCAGACCCTTTATAATAGCGTATCAATCACCAAGTTGCGTATCCAATCCATGACTTCTATCAGTTACGTCCAGCAGCAGCGCATCACCCGATTGTGCGTGCGCTGCGGACTACTCCTTATGCAGTATGGTGCTGAGTCTGCCGTGGTGGTGGACTTATCCAAACGCCTAGGGCTGGCCTTGGGGATGAACAGCGTAGAGTGTTCGCTCAATTTTAATGCCCTAACGCTGACCACTATCTGTGATGAACGCTGTATTACCACCACTCGAGACACGATCAATCAGAGCATCAACGTCAATTTATTGGTGCAAATACAGCAAATCGTCAATAAAACCGAAGCCGCTATAAATAACGCCAAGCTAGATAATAATAAGCTCACGCCTGAACTGACTGACCGCACCACGCTTGCGTTTGATGAGCTAGATAAGACGGTGTATCCAACCTGGCTGGTGGGCGTGTTTGTTGGTGCGTCTTGCGCGGCGTTTGCCTATCTTAACGGCGGCAGTTGGTCGATTACCGCCGTGACGTTTATCGCGGGTATGGTCGCGATGTTCACTCGTATCTATCTGGCCAAACACCATTTTAATCCCTTTATAGCAGTCATCGCGACCGCGTTCATTGCCTCACTAATTGGGGCGACGACCTATTATTTTGATATTGGCAATAATGCCGATATTGCCGTGGCATCCAGCGTGCTGCTACTGGTACCAAGCTTTCCTTTGATTAATTCTTTTTCAGATATCTTAAAAGGCTATGTCAATATTGGCGTTGGCCGTGCGGTATTTACTTATATGCTCACTTTGTCCGCTTGCGTTGGCATCGTAATGGCGCTGGTTTTACTACAAATACAGCACTGGGGGTTTTGAGATGTGGTTCATTGAAACCGTTGTACTGTCTTGCATCATTACCCTTGGCTGGACGCTTATGTTCACGGTCCCCAGACGCTATATTTTGCCGTGTTTGCTCATGACGGCTTTTGGCTTTGGACTAAAGACTGCCCTTGTCTATCAGCATGTACACATCGTGGTTGCCAGCTTTTTTGGGGCGATGCTTGCCAGTTTTTTGGGCGTGTACTTTTCTAAAAAATACACCCTACCGCCCAAAGCCTTAATCTCACCCAGCGTCATCTGTATGATGCCCGGTATCGCCGCTTATAAGGCGATGGTCAGTATGGTGCAGATTGGCTATTTTGGCTTTTCAGACGAGCTGTTTAGTCAAATGATGGTGTATTTGTTTGAGGCGTTGTTTGTGACCTCAGGATTGGTGCTGGGCTTGTCCATTCCTGGCCTACTGTTTTATAGACGTCGGGCGATCGTTTAGATGGTGGGCTGTTTTTGGCGGGAGAATAGCACGCGCTTGGTTTTGTGCTATTCATACTGACAGCACAATCACGTTACTGCTATGATGCGATTAATAATGATCGTTGAGAGATGACTGTGTGGCAGGTGTACTTGTTTATATTACCGATTGGTCTTGGAATCATGACCTTGGCAGCAAGCTTGTTGTTTTTATTTGCTTATCTTATGTCTGACGACAATGCCACGCGCTTGCCAGCGTTTAACTGGTTTAAGCGCTTAATTATTGTGGCATTCATCCTGCTGAGTATTGGCCTGTTTATGACTTTTGGCCATTTTTGGGGTTAACCAAGCGCACGTTTATGCGTGAACGAATTTTTCTAATTCTAATAACTCTAAATCTTGACGCTTTGGCTCGCCATTGTTGCCATCATTTGGAAACGGCATCTTATTACCGTTCAACTGATAGCCACGGCGCTGATAATAAGCCAAAAGCTCAGGCCGATGGCTTAATATAGACATGGTCAGACGCGCAGATTTTTTATGAGGCGTTGGCACTTCTGTCTGCAAATGGCGCGCTGCAAACGTCTCTGCTGCCTGCAATATCTGATGACCAACGCCCTGCCCTTGCAGTTCAGGATGGACCGCAAACATGCCGATGTAGGCTTTTTTATGACAGACATTTTTATTCACGTCATGATCGGCTTTTATATCGACCGCGATGCAGCCTAATAACGCACCTGTCTCCTCGCCATCACGATTGCCTGTCGTCGTTTTCGGGTAGACGAAGAGATAGTGCGTTGGATTAGCAATGGTATTCGCCAGCTCCTCTGGCGTAATCCGGATACCACCGATTAAATCCGCCTCATTGGTCCACCCTTCTGTCTGCCGATAACAACGGTTGAGTAACTGCTCAAGTGCCTCCATGTCATCCGCTTTGGCCTGACGTAAAAATACCGAATCCTTATCCATATGATGATTTTCCTTTTTTATCTGTATATTAAAAAACTGGCTCAGATCACTAAGCCAGCCTAAATACTAATCCTTATCCGTTTTGAGTGCTAGCGCGATAACGCATGCGCTTGGTCAATCATGTCAAATCCAGCCTCAATCTGCGCGCGCGTTGGGGCATGACCACGGCGGAGTAGCTCAGAGAAGGCGACCAGCTCTTTGTCGCGTCCCAGTGAGAGAGCAGCGCTTGCCCGTGTGTTTTCTTCTTCATCATCAAAGTAGTATTCGATACAGTCGAACTTACTGGGTATACCAAACAAAATCCCCTTATCATGGGTCGTCGCATGTCCACTATAACGCAAGCTGTTACCGTACTGCGCGGTCCAAAAAAACGGAATACGCTCCTCTAAAGCGTTTACGTTATCTTCCTCCAAGATAGCCGCTGCCGTTACCATGCCATGCTGCAAAGCCACGCGCCAGTGCTCGATACGCATGCGCCCCATCTGGTTGGTCGCGTGGGCGATGTCGCCCAACGCATAGACACCATCGCGCAGTTGCAGGCGCTCATCTACTTGCACGCCATCTGGATCATTGACCTCGTTTAGCAAGGCGGTACGCGGGGTCACGCCTGTACCTAATATGACCATATCGGCGTCAATTTTGGTGCCATCAGACAGGGTTACGCCGCTGACGTTACCACTGTTCTCATTAATTTTGTCAACGTCCGCGCCAAATGCAAACGTAACACCTTTTTCTTTATGCAGATCGATCACAGCATTGCTAATGCTCTCGGAGACGATATGACTCAGTACCCGCGCGCTACGACCAACGACAGTAATAGAGGCGATCTCCCCTACTTGCATCAGTGAAGAGGCCACCTCCATACCGATAAAGCCAGTCCCGACGATAACGACGTGCTTGCCGCGACTTGCCGCTTTGATGTCTTTGGCGTCATTCACACTGCGTAATGTATACACTCCATTAAGCTCACTCCCTTTAAACGGAGGTATCTTTGGTTCAGCCCCTGTCGCCACCACCAAAAAATCGGCGGTTTGCTCTTCATGTTTACCGTCCTCACTTTTAACCAAAATCGTATGCTCATTCGGCAATATCTCACTTACAGTATGCTTTAAGCGCAAATCAATGTTGTTTTTATTGGCCCAATCAGCGCCGCCCAGCATTAAATGTTGCTCATCCATGTCGCCGGTTAAAAACATTTTGGATAATAAAGGGCGATTGTAAGGGACTTTATCATCAGCACTAATAATGGTGATTTTACCCGCATAGCCGGTACGGCGCAGCTGATTGGCTGTCATAAACCCTGCACCGCCGCCACCAACGATCATAGTATGTGTGTTTGCCAGCTTGTCATTTGCCACCGTCTTGTCTATCCTCGCTGAGGTATGTACAGTCAAGCTATCACCCTCATCAGTCAGCTCGTATTGAGTAAGCCCTATAGTGGCAACAGGCTCTAGCAGTGTGCCATCGCGGCTATCAAAAGTCGCATGATGCCAAGGACAAATCACGCGATTGCCGCAGCGTAAGCCGTCGCCTAAGTCTGCCCCAGCGTGCGGACATTTGCCATCAAATGCACTAAACTCATCCTCATCACGAGTGACCAAAATGATACTATCGTCATCTTGTTTATAAGATTTCATGCCACCACTTGGAATATCAGCTTTATTAATGGTGACTGTATTGATCATTGCCTTGGTCATAATGCGTCCTTAACCGTTATAATAATGTCCTCTTTAGTCGGATTAAAAATAAGCACACTGAACCAGACACTTTTAACTTATCCGATTGTTTCTTCACCGACTTTTTACACACGCGATGCATTGATAGTAGCAAGCTCGCTTCATGCGCGATGTTTTTTTGTATGCTGACTGCGTTGCAAAACGTAATGCTTGGCTTTTCATTCTTACTTTTACGCCCTCTCTTTAAAACGCATCATCAAAATAAAAGACCCTTTTATGACTTCTCCAGATAAAGATATAACCCCTACGGCCCACTCTCCGTCCACGTTTGAGGATGAGGCATTTGATATCTCAAATATCGATATTGCAGCCGTCACTGACACCGCACACCTACCTCAGCCGATGCAGCCGCCGTTAAAACAAGCAAGTTATAAAGCCTGTGCAACCGACTTTGTGGTCAACGAAATCTTGCCATTAGACTTCACTGGCGAGGGAGAGCATTTATGGCTACACATCCAAAAGTCAGGAATGAATACGGCGTATCTTGCCAAATTACTCTCAGAGTGGGCCGAGATTCCATTACGTGATGTGGGTTACTCAGGACTCAAGGACCGCCATGCATTGACCACACAGTGGTTTAGCCTGCGCATTCCCAAAAAGCAGTTGCCAGAAAGTGAGTTTGCCCCGCTAGATGTCGCAGAGCATGAATCAGTCACCATTCTCGCCCAACAGTGGCATAACAAAAAGCTCAATCGCGGCACGCACAAAGCCAATGAGTTTGTCATTACTTTGCGCAATATCCAGTTTACAAGTGCTAACGAGGAACACACTGAAGCGTCTGATAAGCAAAGCGTTGAGCAGCATTTAAAGCATATCGCTAAAAGTGGCGTGCCCAATTATTTTGGCCCGCAGCGCTTTGGACGTAACGGCAATAATATTAGAGAGGCACTGGCATTGTTTGCGCGTCCTCTACCAGACAGTCGACCGCAGCCCAAAAAAAGCAAACGCAAGCGCGCGCCGCGTGAGCAAAACACCATGGAGCTATCGGCTGCGCGGAGTTTGATATTTAATGAGATATTGGCAGCACGAGTCAGAGATGACAGTTGGCATGAGGGTCTAACAGGAGAAGTGTTTAACTTAGATGGCTCGGGATCGATATTTACGAGTGAAGAGGTAGACGAGACCCTGCGAGCGCGGCTTGCTAGTGGTGATATTCACCCAACGGGCGTTTTATGGGGCGTGGGTAACGATAAAGTCAGTGGCGCCGCCGCCGCTGTAGAAAATGAGACAGTGCAGAACAGTCCATTATTAACACAACTAGCCACAGGCTTAGAGAAGCGCGATATTAAAGCACAACGACGACCACTGCGATTGCCTATTGCTGCAATGAGCTGGGAGTGGTCAGACGAACAGACGCTTGTATTGAGCTTTACTTTAACGACCGGTAGCTTTGCGACCAGCGTCTTGGCAAGCTTGGTACAGCAATTGACGTCCTAATTAAGCAGGTCACAGTGACAAAGACAACGTGTGAAATTCAGTAATATCAGCCCTTTAGTTATTATAAAGTGCCTCCACACTGTTTTTTTCTTCTGCCAACATCTCATTGGCACTCACAACTTGATTACGACCGCGGCCTTTGGCCTCATACAGCGCTTTATCGGCAGTACTGATTAAGCGCTGACAAATATCTTGAGGCAACTGTGCGGTTAAGATTTTTCTAGCGCCGCGTTTATTGGGGCGCAACTTAACCTTTTGGGACTGATTAATCTCACTCTCTGCTTCTTTTTGGACCAGTGTTGCGTGTGCTTGCTTGATGCAGGAACGCGCACCATGCGTCAGGGTATATAACCCCAAACTGGCGGTTACCCTAAAGGTGATATCGTCATCGGCCGTTATCACCTGCTCAGCAATGCTGCGTCTGAGTTGTTCAGCAATGAGCATGGCGCTATCGTGCTTCGTGTCTGGCAGCACAATCAAAAACTCCTCACCACCATAGCGGCTAACGATCGCCTCATCAGTGAAAAACTGTCGTAGCGTCTGTGCCACTTCCGCCAAAACCAAATCACCAACATCGTGACCATAATTGTCATTGATGTCTTTAAACCAATCCAAATCTAGTAAAATCACGCTAAAGTCTTGCTGATTGTCGACCGACTTCAACGCTTGCTTCATTTGGGTCAAACCATAACGGCGACTGTTGAGCTGGGTCAGCTCATCTTGATTGGCATGCTGTAGCGTCTCTTTTTTACTTTCATCTAATATAGACAACAGCGCACGAAATATATAAATAATAAAAATGGCTTTTGGTAACGCCATATAGATGTGAGTGGTGCGCCAAAAAAATGCGGACGAGTAGCGCAGTTGACTTAAACTGTCCCAGCTAAGCGCACCCTTTTGCAAAGCAGCAGCAGAGACCGCATTTTCGATGGCTGTCATCTCACTATAGGTGAGATAGCTATAAGTACCTAAGGGAAAAGAGCTAATGGACATTTGACGTAGATTGGGTAACGTCACGCCGAAGTAAGGCAGGAGAGTGACCGCTAAAATCACAGCAGCATGCCCTAAAAACGCGCGCCATACATAGCGCCGCTGTACTAGCATCATCGCCAACATCGCCCCACCGACCAGCGAAACCCCAGCCACCAAACTACTATGACCCATGACCACAATGACCACAGCAATATAAGTGCTGTAGAGTGTCACTAAGATGGCCTGCCATTGATGCAACGCGTCATTGTCTTTTCGGATGGGCGATAAGCGGCTAACCATCCAAAAAGAGTACGCCCCCATCAGTGTCACCCCAATCCATAAAGGGTACAGCAGTGTCATATTCACATAAGGGGCATACACATCTTGGCGCCACCAGACGACCAAACACCAGAGCCAATGTGAGGCGACTTCCATCAATATAAACAGTGCCAGCAATGAGGTCCTATCAGCAGCTTGCCACCCAAAAATCACTCGAGAGAGTTTTCTGTAGCCGAGATGAGATATTGATACAGCCATAATAGGGCTACCACAGACAGTGAGAGTTATGAGAGGTCTTGAATGTTCAACCATAGCACTGACAGCGACATTTTTTTAGACGGCTCTTTGTTAAAAACAATCAGTTTAGTCATTTTAACCGAGTGTTTTTAACAGAGAATTGGTAAAATTGTCCTGTCTTTGCAAGCTGATATATTTAGTGTGGCAACTTTTGTCTTAGTTATCAATACGCTTCATTGATTCATGCGTCAACACATGACGCCTTCTTTTAATCCGTGCCAATGTTGAGATTGCGTGCTGGCTATTTACGCTTAATGACAATTTTTTATAGATGGCACTAAGACAGTCGCGCAAAAGACTGCCAGACCCCTTGCTGCTCAGCGTTCAAAACAGGAACGTCACCTAGACGCCGCCACGGCATATTACTACCATGAAAGTCGCTGCCAATCGATGCGCCAAGATTGTGCTCAGCGATACTGCGATCGACCATTCTTCGAGTGCTCACCGGCTCACTGTTGGCAGGCAGCTCACAAGCATCGCCACCAAGTTGTGCAAACTCCTCAATAAGCTTACGAACTCTCGTCGCTGAAAGCTGATAGCGCGTTGGATGCGCAAGCACAGCCTTACCACCGCAAGCATGTATCAGCTCGATACCGTGCTGCATCGTCAGCGCTTCTATGGCCACATAAGCGGGTTTATTATCAGCCAAATACTTATCAAATGCCTTTTGGACGGTCTTTACCTCACCGCGCTCAAACAGCACTTGCCCAATATGAGCACGCCCTACTGCCTGTGCATTGCCGCCTGCCTTATCAAGGACGGCTTGCCATAGCTCGTCATAGTTGATGTCTAATAACTCACTGAGCTTTTCGGTAATTCGCTGCCCACGGGACGCCCGGCTGTCTTGCAACTGCTGTAAGGTTGCATGCATTTTTTCGCGATCCGTAAAATCGAGCCCAAGCACATGGATGATTTTATTGGTGGATTTGTTTTTGCCATAACCACCGCTTAGCGTGTGCTCACAGCTGATTTCAACGCCATTGATGAGCTGCATATCACAGGCAGCAGCCACAGCTCTCGCCTCATCAATTCCTGCCAGCGTGTCATGGTCGGTCAACGCCAATACATTGACGCCGGCCGCATGGGCACGTTGTACCACCTCCGTTGGGCTATAGGTGCCATCAGAGCAAGTACTATGACAATGTAAATCGATTTTCATAAAGCTGGCCTTAAGATTTTAAGTGGGTTGTCAAGTTAAAGGTACTGGCGACAATGAGTAGTACTGCGGCAAAATATGTGGAAAAAGGCTAAGGTATGGTATATAAGACGATTATAGTGTTGACTGCTTTTTTTTGGTGCAGTAGACGTGTAAACTACCCCATACGTTTTTGTTGGACATCCTATTTGCTATGAAAGCCTTATTAGACTTCATTCCGTTAATTGCTTTTTTTGTTGCCGCTCGTTATAACGGTATTTTAGCAGCAGCTGGCGCGTTGCTCGTTGCCACCCTTGTTGTTTATGCGATTCACTTTATCCGCCAAAAAGGCAAATTTGATAAGCAGCAGTGGGTTGTCTTACTCCTAACCATCTTGTTCTGTGGGGGCACATTACTCTTGCGCGATGATATTTATCTGCGCTGGAAGTCACCAATTATCAATGGTATATTTGCTTTGACACTACTCATCAGTGCCGCTATTAATAAGCCTCTGATGCAGCTTGCGATGAAAGAGGTATTTACTCTGACGTTAAGCGGCTGGAAAAAGCTCACGGTCGCTTGGGCCCTATTTTTTGCCTTTATGGGCTTTTTGCATTATATCACAGCGTTTACGATGTCAGATGAGGCATGGATTAACTTTAAGACCTACGGCTGGATTCCAATTATGCTGGTATTCGTTGTCGCCCAGTTTGCTGTGTTAAAAAAGCATCTCAACCCCGCACTGACTGACAAAACCGTCAAATAACTTGTATTACTTTATATTGTCTTATAACAGCCAGCTATTTCTAAATTCTAATACCGACAATATTTAATCATAAATATTGATTACACGTGTTGTTAAGGATGATAGCGTTTTATTCTTACCTATTTATCGAGGAAGCACCATGTCCTTATTTGCCATTATCGGTCACGATGTCGCCGGCAGCAGTGCGCAACGTCAAGTGACACGGGCTGAGCATGTTGAGCGTTTACAAGCATTGGGACGCGAGCAACGATTAATCATTGCCGGACCAACCCCCATTGAACACGGTAAAAACGAGATGTCAGGCAGTGTGATTATTGCTGACTTTGACTCCCTTGATGCCGCCCAGACTTGGGCAAGCGCCGAACCCTATTTGCGTGATGGCGTCTACAGTCATGTGGACGTCAAACCCTTTGTTCAAGCGCTACCAGCACCTAGTAATCAGCCTGAAACCCTACCCAAAAACAAGCCGTCAGAAAAGGTATCCGTATCGTGAGTCAGGGGTTATTTTCACTAAACCGTCGTGTCTGTCAAACCGGCTTCGCAAGCGTGATCTTATTGGCGACTCTATCAGTGTACGCGGCGCCAACCGCCAATACGACTGATAATGCCGCCCCCTCGTCGACGCCGCCTGCGGTAGCAGAACAAGAGGGTACCGCGACGCCGACGCCCGCTGCCCCAAACACGGTCAACACACTATTAGCAGCACAGTTACAACCCTCTAATAAGGCGCTGTCTGACGCCAATCAAGAGCTGTTAAGCCGTAACGCCCAGCTTCAACGCCAAGTGAACGACTTACAGACCCAAGCAAACATCCTGATCTATGAGAGTAAAGGCCAGTTGTTTTTGTACGGTGCCTTTACTGTCTTAATCAGTTTGTTGGTCGGTATCTTTATCTCTTGGCTGGTGTTTGTACGCCGTGAACGTTGGTAGTATGGCTCGTTTTTATGAACGCATTCTATATAAGGGCTGTATTTGCCAGTCTGATATTTAATCAAGCCTAAGCTCCCTTAACCAAGTCACCAACGCTCCTAAGAAACGCCCCATGTCTACCACTCAAAAGCCAAATCGTGACCCATTAAACATCATTACTCCTGCCAATATTGACTGGCAAATGGATGACACGGGCAATAGAGTGCCGGTATCAGGTGAGTTTGATGATGTGTACTTCTCGCACGCGGACGGCCTAGCAGAATCACGTCATGTGTTTTTAGCACACAACCAATTGCCAGAACGACTGGCAACGCTTGGACCGAAGCAATGCTTTACGATTGCTGAATTGGGTTTTGGTACTGGGTTAAATCTTTTGGCAACGTGGCAACTCTGGCGTCAGCTGCGCGATACGCATCCACAGTTAGCGAGCGCACGCTTGCATTTTATCACCACTGAAAAATTCCCTATACCACTTGTAGAATTAACGCAGATACTTGCTTTGTGGGGGCAGCGCGCGCCTGAACTTACAGAGCTTATTGCGCCACTTTTAGCAGCTTACCCGCCCCTTATCGCAGGCTGTCATCGTTTGAACTTCTTTGCTGATAACCTAACCGTGGATATGTGGTTTGGCGATGCCGCTGAGAGCTTGAGCAAATTGGCATCAGATCAGTCGACTAAACCTGCCCCCTATGTTGATGCTTGGTTTTTAGACGGGTTTGCCCCTTCTTGTAATAGTACGTTGTGGGCTGACAGTATCTTTGCCCAAATACAGCGCTTATCACGTCCCACTACGACTGCGGCCACCTATAGCTGTGCCGGTGTGGTTAAGCGTGCGTTAAAAGCATGTGGCTTTCAAATTACTAAGGTCAAAGGCTTTGGGCGCAAGCGTGAGATGCTAACCGCAATCATGGCTGATGCTGCCAGCTTAGAGGATAGTACCCGCGACTCAGGCTCTATCGACAACGCTGATCGTCTGCCCACTCATAGCGTCGTTATTGGCGCTGGTGTTTCAGGTTTGCTCATGGCTTGGGCGCTCGCCAATCGTGGTATTCACGTCACTTTGTTAGACAAGTCTGCTCCGTTGGCAGGCGCATCAGGCAACCCTCGCGCCCTACTCGCCCCTAAGATGACACCGATTCATCATGTCGATGAACACCTGCATACGATGGGTTATCTTTATAGCAGCAGACTATATCGTCAGTTCAATGAGAGTGCTGAACAGCAAAAATTGGCACCCGTAATTGAACCAACTGGCGCCCTTGACCTGCTGATTAAAGCCAATATTGGCCCAGAGCAAATCGCTGATTATCCCGATGACATGGCCACCACGCTACCTAGTGAACGAGCACAGAATATTACTGGCTTAAAAAAGCAAGATTTATCAGAAAACTTATACTTACCACAGTCTGGGTTGGTCAATCCACAAGCGTTAAAAGACACCATACTGGCGCATCCTTTCATCTGCTTTCAGCCATTAAAGGTCAATCGTATTAGCGAGTCAGAGCACCATGTCTGTATTCACGGGAGTGATCCGGACAATTCTGAACGGTCTATGACGGCTGATAATGTGGTGATTTGCGCAGCTTTTGAGAGCCATCAGCTAGACCAACGTATTTTTGATTGCCGTAAAATTCGTGGTCAACTTTCTTGGTTTACGCCCACGATTGAGCAACTCGCGAAATTACCCAAAATACCACTGAAATATAGCGGTTACTGTGCGCTGTTTACCGCGCAAACGGGGGACGGACAGCTGAACGATATTGAAGAATGTCAGCCTCAGTTTTTATTAGGCGCAAGCTTTATACGCAATGACACCGATACAAATATCCGCCGTGAAGAGCATCAGATTAGCCGCGATAAATTGGTGACCGCCATTCCTGAGATGGCGTCTATTATTCCAGCCGATGTTAGCGTGTGGCAAGGGCGCGCAGGTATTCGTACCCAAACACCCGATTATCATCCGATAGTGGGCCCACTAATCGACAGCAAACGGACTTGGGTCATGAGCGCGATGGGTGCTAAAGGGTATGCCATCGCGCCCCTATGCGCTGAGGCGCTGACAGACATGATGTTGGGAACGTTTACACCCTTATCAACGGCAATGTTGGCACGTCTATCGCCCCATCGTACGCGTTTGCAGACCCCGCTCGATTAGAGGGATTTGAGTAGCGTTTGAATTATTTGTGCCACCGCTTTCAACGACTGCAGCGATCTTGTAGTATTGATATTGATTGTAATAACGCGAGAGCTACATGCCCTATCATCAGACCACCCTTACTCTCCCTGCCTATGCGCGTGGTATTCATATCATCACCCCAATGATTGATGAGGCACTCGATGAGTTGATACCCCCTTTTTCTAAAGTAGGGTTGGTACATCTGTTTTTGCAGCACACATCAGCCAGTCTGACGATCAATGAAAATGCCGATCCAGATGTCAGACTCGACACCGAAGAGTGGCTCAATAAAATCGCACCCGCCAATCAGCCGGAGTATCGCCACACACTAGAAGGCTCGGATGACTTGCCAGCCCATTTTAAAAGCATGATGCTTGGGGTCAGTTTAACCGTGCCACTGATTAACGGTAGGTTAGGATTAGGAAGGTGGCAAGGTATTTATTTGTGTGAACACAGAGACCATATGAAAAAATATGGTGGCGAGCGCAAGCTGGTGATCACGGTTAGCACTTAGGGTCGATGAAGCATCTGTAGACACAGTACTGTGCTGCTAACACAACGCGTAAAGCGCGCTTAACGGACGAAAACCTTAACATGAAGAGTCACACCAACCCCCTAGCCTCTAAGTCCGCTTATCCACCACTCCTTGCGGCTCTCTTAAGCTTGTTACTGCTAACGGCCTGCCAAGAGTCGCCAGAACCTGAAACGGCCAATGAGACGCCCGCTGAAACAAGCACGCAGACAACGCCAGTGACGACCAATATCAATGTGCCTGAGAGTCATGGGAATGGTGAAAATACAACGGACAACTCAGCTCAGTCCGTACCAGATGCTGAGCGCGATATCAACCGAACTCAACTAGAAGACAACCTTGAGGCTAATAAGCCAACATCAAGTAATACTAGTGCTGCGCCCAATCCTGACCAAGCCATCAAAGGCGCACAAATCACTGATGTGCGCTATAAAAGCGCCGCAGGAGAGTCTTTGTCCGTTGTCTTCGAGACGTCAGCAGCGGGCCTGCTTAATGCCATTGTGACGCTACCCAATAAACCCAAAATAACGCTAAGCGCACCCGAAGGCCAAGGTAACAACCCTACTTATCGCTCAAGTGATGGGAGTATGCAGCTGGTCAGTCATGCAGGTGGTGGCACCATCGATTTTATTCAAAACAACAACGTCACCAGCTTTGATGCCGTTAGTGCTGAAGCAGAAGTCATCACTGAGTAGTCACTGCGCGTACGTTTCTATGACCACCATATTTTAGACCAAAAAAAGGCGGCAACCATAACTATCGTTGTCGCCTTTTTATTGTCATCTTATAGTCGATTCTATTGAAAACCGATACAGAGTGAATGGGATGAATTTTTTGCAGCCTCTGTCACGTCTGCGAACAGCAAGCAAGAAAAATTTATCCCATTCGCACGATGATATTAACGTATCGATTTTATTTTCAACTGACTATGCTTACTGGTAGACGATTTTTACTTAACCAAATCCCGTTGTTTGCCCAAACAGGCTGACAAGCCAACTGATAACGGCCCACAATCCCCAAGCAACGAACACAATAACGATCAATCCCAGCATATCAGGAATATGCAAGTATAACCAAGCAATGATTGGGTTGCGCCAAAAACGACTTTGCTGCTGCTTACTTTCTAGCGACTCATGCAAAAATGGTCGATCCATATGCATGGTTTCAGTGATGCCATACTCAACTTGAAGATACTCGTGCACGATGCCCAAGGTCTTACGGCTGGGACGAATAAAAATGTCCAGCAACGTACCAATCCCAGGCACGATACCAACAACCATGTCAATCAGCGCCAGTCTAACGGCAGGCGTCATTTTGTGCGTGGGCACCCCCAGTTGACGACCCAATATAAAGGCATAACCGGTTAACACCAGCCCCGCTAGATCTCCTGCCAGCGGAATGGTTGAAAGCGCCGCATCGGCACCCATCCCTTGCTTGGTAAAAGGAATGCGCACGAGAGAATCCATCGTATTGGCAAACTTTGCCAGTTTACGTTCGATGGCAATGACTTGCTCACGTGTTAACCCATGCTCAGCGAGCTTTGCCTGATAATCCATGACCGAGGGATGAGGGTTAGCGGACTTTTTTAGTTTTGAAAATCTATCCATTAAAGCGTGTCCATATACAAGCGACTGCTATGAGCGCAAAGACATAGCGCCCTACCCAGATATTGGCTAGAAATGCCTGAAAACAGGCCAAAGGCTGACGACTGGCACAAGCGCTGTTTTGTTTGGCAAACATCATGGCCACTAACGCCAAACCAAATATGGGCGTAATGCCCAAGCTGGTGGGCGCAAAATAGTGCCACAGTACCGCCCCCATCATTAGTAAAAATAAGGTCTGTAGTACAGAAATAATGACCACATCATAGCGACCAAACAATATCGCCGTTGATTTAACCCCAATTTTTAAATCATCCTCGCGGTCAGCCATAGCGTACTGGGTGTCATAGGCCACTGTCCAGCACATATACGCGAGAAATAACAGCCAACACCAAACATCAGGGGCGCCTTGCACCGCCACATACGCCATCGGTATCGCCCATCCAAACGCCGCCGCTAAGAACACTTGTGGCAAATGCGTGTAGCGTTTCATAAAGGGATAAATAAACGCCAGTATGACGGCCGCAAGTGACCAATAAAACACGGCAACAGGTAATAGTAATAGCAGGCTGGCACTCAGTACTACCAATACTAAAAAAGCCGCGATGGCTTCTTGAGCAGACAAACGGCCATCGGCTAACGGTCGACCTTTGGTACGAGTCACATGACCGTCTACTTTACGATCGGCAAAATCATTAATCGCACACCCTGCCGCCCGCATAAAAGTCGCGCCTAGCGCAAATATCACAAATATCTTAAGACTGGGTAGGCCTGCCGTCACTCCTTGCTGCTGGGCCTGACCCATTGCTGCTAGCAGCACCCCCCATAACGTTGGCCATAAGAGCAGCTCAATACCTACTGGCTTGTCGAAGCGCGTCAGCTGTAGGTAGGCATAGATTTTTTCTTTAGACATCAGGGGGGATCGAGTTTGTATCATTGTGTGCGGGTCTCTATATTTGCTGCCATAACCGATTTGCTTCAATCAGCGATATCTCAGGATACTGTTTTCGTAATGCTTTGATAGCGGCAACCTTCTCTTTTTTTGATGCTTGCTGACGCAAAAATGCCAACTGCTCTTGTGGATTGCTCAATGCTTTTAGACGTGCTTCCAGCCGCAGAATTCGAGTACGTAACATGATGTTTATTAGTAATAAAATGGCGCCCATGATCCAAATGATTAGCGTTGACATTCCTTGCTCCTACATCCATTAACGGTAAGCTTTTTAACCATATTATTTAAGCATGATGCGTCATCGTTCATCGCCATAACCATTAGACAAAATAACCGCTAGACAAAATAACCATCAAAACGCACTGCTTCATTATGCCAGCTTTCACTGACTGGTTGATTAGCAAGTAGCGGCGCAAATTGCGGGCGCTTTACGATGACTCGGCCAGATGTTTGCCCATTTTGACTTACCACTGCGAGCGCGCTTTGCAGCAATTGCAGCTCTTCGTCTGCTGTGGGAGGTTGTGCCAGTTGATGCAGCGCTTGCATGTGCTTACCCACTTTAGCGCCTTTACCCGTTTTGCTATCTTGATAGCTGTCTTCTGGAAACATCGGGTCTAGATACACCGCGTCAACTGCCTTGTGATTGTCAGAGACAGAGGCGTTGTTCACCCTTGCAAAATAAGCGAGAGCATCGGTGTTAATAACCTGTAAACGCGCCATGAGCTTTTGCCAATTTGCCAATGCGTTCATACGCTGCTGCTCTGCGAGCAATAGCAACGCCATCAAGGGCTGCTGCTCAAGCATGACTATCTGAGCACCCGTACTGGCTAGTATCAAACTGTCATGGCCAAAACCAGCAGTCGCATCTATAACGCGGCTGTCCGATGTGATTTTCGCCGCTTGTAGCAATAACTCGGATTTACGCCCCGCGCTCACCACCCGGCGTTGTAGTTTATCCCATTCAGGTGAGACGCTCAGTCCACCACTTAGCCATGACAGCGTGTTTTTTTTATCCAACAACAATATAGGGTGCGTTGCGGTCTGACTAAGATGTTGGCGCTGTTTTTGCGTTAATTTATCTGTGTAACGCTCAGTGTGTAAAGCAAGTGGCAGTTTGTGCTCAGTGATCAATGCTTGTAGGCTCTCAATCTGTGCGTGCTGATTGTCATCAACATAAAGCAGTTGGCAATGTATAAGCGCACTCGTCTTATTGCACGTTTGGGGCAAAGCCGTCATAACCATCATCCTTTTTACCACTTACCTCTATTATCGAACGCGCCATCAACCCACCATAAACATTTAGCCTGCCATCTGATATCCAAAGCCCCAAGCAGCAACCAATACGATGATGCCAGTAATAATGCGCAACCAAGCAAAAATAGTAAAGTCACGACGACTCACCCACGCCACTAACAGACGGATACACAATAACGCCACGATAAAAGACACTACCGTGCCGACTCCCAGCACCAGCCAATCTTCACTGTTGGTCAATACATCGCCATGGCTGATCAAGTCCAATAGTGCTGCACCCACAATCACCGGAATTCCCAAAAAGAAGGAGAACTCAGCTGATGCCTTACGCGAGACGCCAAGCCATAGCGCCCCAATAATAGTGGCTCCTGAGCGTGAGGTGCCTGGTATCAAGGCAAGGCACTGAAGTAGACCAATCATCAACGCCGTTTTTAACCCAACATCTTCTGCTTCTTGCGCAATGATGGTCTTAGGCCGACTCTCGACATAAAATATCAGCAAACCACCAATGATTAGCATAATCGCAACGACGATAGGATTAAACAAATACGCTTTGATTTCGTCTGCAAAGGTAAAGCCCACGACCATGACCGGAATAGTCGCCACAATCAAGCTAAGCCCAAGTTGCCTTGGGTTGGTCATGCCTTCTGCTTTACCAGTCAGCAACCCCATTAACGCTTGCCACAATCTGCCCCAGTAGTCATAAATCACCGCCAATATAGCGCCAAGCTGTACCACCACGACAAATAAATCAACTTTCTCTTTGGTCCAAAATCCCATCAAATCTGCTGATAGAATCATATAACCGGTACTGGATATGGGTAGAAACTCAGTGATACCTTCAACGATACCCATGATGACAGCTTGAATTAATAAAATGATATCCACAATGGCTTTCCTAGACACAGACCTACTGGTTGCGTAATACGGTTTTAATTTTTAGTATACCGAGACAGCACTGGCCATCACTATGCTTTACCTTGCTCTTTGAGTGTTTTCCATGCCTGATTGCGCAAATATTTTGGTAACGCATTTACAGCATCGGTACCGCCAGAGGTGATAAATTGGGCGATACCTAATTGCCCAATCACCACCGCATCTGGCCTGACATCTTCATGGGATACTTGCCCATCCTGTCCTTTTAACAGTAATGAGCCATTACCCACGATAGGAATATTAAGCGCGGTTTGGCTGTCATAGTCTAATAACTGCTCAGTACTGTCGCTGTCACTATTCAACACAGGCTGCATGACGGTACGGTCTGCTTGATGGTTATCTGTTGTGGCATATTGACCAAAATAAACTTGCTGCATACGAGCATCAAGGGCGCTATATACTTCAGTCAGACCATACTGGTGATACGCGCTCTGCGCTATCGCCTGCAAGCTTGAGACACCAACGCAAGGAAGATCATGCGCCACAGACAACGCTTGCACTACTGCTGTATTGATTCTGATACCGCTAAAGGCACCAGGACCTCGGTTAAATATCAAAGCTTGTACATCAGCAAGGCGCAACTGGGCTTCAGACAACGCCGCATCAATCATAGGGAGGATTTGCTGCGTCTGCTGGCGCTTACCTGTCTCGGTATGACTCGACAGCACTTGACCGTTCGAATCTAAAATCGCCACCGAGCACTGATCAAACACGGTATCCATTGCTAAAAACATCATCACCTCGGCTTACACTACTTAGCATTATAAAAAAGCACTGGCTTCATAAATCAGCGCCTATCATAGCACTTGGAACAGGCTATTTTTGTGACTTTCTACGTTTTTCTTACTTTATCCATAAGAATTTATTTAAATAGAGCCAACGTATAAAAACCTCAAACTGTGTCAGCTTTGAGGTTTTTACTGCGTAGTGACTGCTGATAAAGTCAGCGACTACCTAAAAACGTGTTTTAAACTTCTTTGGCGCTTGCTTTTGCATCTCTTGCATTTGCTTTTGCATCTCTTCAGTGCTCGGCATATTGTTAGGATCAAGTCCCATTTGCTTTGCCATCTGCTCTGGATTCACATCTTTGGCACCGCCTTGTTGAGCACCGCCGCCAAATAAAGGCCCACCGCCGCCAGAGGCGCCACCACCCATCAACCCCTGCATAGACTTCATCATTTTACTGATGCCTTCGGGTTTTGAGATCATTTTCATCATTTTTGCCATTTGCTTGTGCTGCTTGAGCAAACGGTTGACGTCTTGAATCTCGCGCCCAGAACCAGCAGCAATACGGCGCTTACGGCTGGGATTGATCTTATCAGGATTTTTGCGCTCAAATGGTGTCATTGAGTTAATTAATGCTTCCATCTCCCGTACTTTTTCTTCTGGTTTGGCATCTTCGACCGCTTTTTGCATGTCAGAGCCGCCCATACCTGGCATCTTATCTAAGAAACCTGCCATACCGCCCATGCTTTTCATTTGCTGGAACTGGGTCAATAGATCCTCAAGGTCGAAGTCGCCGCCCTTTTGCATCTTTTTCGCCATTTTTTCGGCTTTATCGCGGTCAATTTTTTGCTCAACCTCTTCAACCAAACTTAGCACATCACCCATACCAAGGATACGCTGAGCGATACGTTCGGGATGGAAAAGCTCTAACGCATCTAATTTTTCGCCGCGGCCTAAAAACTTAATCGGCTTACCAGTAATCGCACGTACAGAAAGCGCGGCACCGCCGCGAGCATCACCGTCTGTCTTGGTTAAGATAACACCCGTCAGTGGCAGCGCATCATTAAAGGCTTTGGCGGTATTGGCCGCATCTTGACCGGTCATGGCATCAACGACAAATAGCGTCTCTGATGGATTGACTGCGGCAGTCAGCGCCTTGATCTCGTCCATCATGGTGTCGTCGATATGTAGACGACCAGCGGTATCGATAATCAAAATATCTTGATACTGAATTTTGGCTTCTTCGATAGCGCGTCTTGCGATATCAATCGGATTTTCTTCAGTGCTTGAATTTACAAACTTGGCATTCACTTGACCTGCTACTTGCTCAAGCTGTTTGATGGCCGCTGGGCGGTAGACGTCGGCGGATACCAACATGACTTTTTTCTTATGGCGCTCTTGTAAAAATTTGGCCAATTTACCAGCCGTGGTGGTTTTACCCGCCCCTTGCAAACCTGCCAGCAAGTAGACAACCGGCGGCTTGCCTGTCATCTCAAGCTGTTGGTTGGCACTGCCCATCATTTCGGTCAGCTCGTCATGAACGATTTTGACAAACGCTTGTCCGGGCGCGAGCTCTTTAAGCACTTCAGCGCCAAGCGCTTGCTCTTTCACACGCTTCACAAAGTCACGCGTGACAGGGAGCGCCACATCCGCTTCTAACAGCGCCATACGCACTTCACGTAAAGTGTCTTTGATATTGTCTTCAGTCAGTTGCCCAGTACCCACGATGTTACGCAGGCTTGACGATAAGCGTTCTGTTAAGGTATCAAACATAAATAACTCTCAGTTAAAATAATTCTTAGTTAAAATAATTTTCAGTAGCACCATTAAAATGGCTGACAAACCACATGAATACGTTTTCAAATATTAGGCCGATTTTTTATAAAAGTATGATAAAAAACAGTCTACTATCAATACTATAGCATTAAGAGCCTGCAAAAATGATACTCGTTTTGCAAAAGGCTTGGGGGTTCTGCTTATCACTTGTTCATGGCGTATTTGGTTCACGCTGACTTAGCCAAGCATTTGTAAGGAATACGCAAGATGGTGCTCAATTGGTCACCATTTTATGATAAATTGGTCAATTATTCTAATCATTCCGATAATATCACTTTCGCATTGCATTGAGCGGGCATTATGGGCTCAATATAAGATGAGGCTTTATATCTGTGCACCTTGCATTCTTACTTGCTAGCCTAGCTTATATCTTAGTCAGCGTTTACATTGGTTGGGCGCTGTTTCTAGATAAGCCGATTCATAAAGGCATCAGTTTAGGCGTATTGATGGGCGGTATGGTCGCACATGCGGCGCTGCTGTATCCATACGTTGTGACCCTTTATGGTCTAAATTTCAACTTATTTAATGTGATTAGCTTAATCAGTTTATTTTTCTTGTTCTTTTACGTCTTGTTTTGTTTGTACCGCCCCGTGGTGAGCCTTGGCATCTTAGCCGCGCCCACTGCCCTACTAGGTATGATAGTCGGCTGTATTGGCCGCGCTCCTTATCAACCCATTGCTGATATCAGTATTGGGCTTGAGGCTCATATTTTGCTCTCTCTTGCCGCCTATTGTGTACTGCTGATGGCGGCGGTACAAGCGCTGTTTTTACGTCTACAAATCCGTGAGCTTAAACATCATACCGTTCACCGCTTTTGGGTCAATAAACTGCCGTCATTGCAAAGTATGGAGAGCTTGCTCTTCGATATGCTTTTGGTCGGATTTGTCTTACTTAGCATCGCGCTGGGCATTGGTTTTGTCTATGTAGAAGACTTGATGGCGCAACACATTGTGCACAAGACCGTTTTCAGTCTGCTGTCGTGGTTGCTGTTTGGGGCGCTCTTATTTGGTAGCTGGCGTGCGGGGTGGCGAGGCAAACGTGCCGCCAACATGACCATCTATGCCTTTATTTTGCTGGCCATTGGTTTTGTTGGTAGCAAGTTTGTGTTAGAGATGCTGATATAGGAATAGCGTCATAACAATATGACGGTCTGTAGCAATAGTACCGACCGCCATGTTACTACTTTATGCACTACTGATTTTTTTCTTAGTTAAAAACCACCGTCTTATTACCTGCGACAATCACACGGTTTTGTACATGCCAGTTCACGGCACGCGCCAGCACGTTACGCTCGATATCACGGCCAATAGCCCGTAACTCCGCCACACCTTGGCGATGGGTCACCCGATGAACATCTTGCTCAATGATTGGCCCCTGATCAAGCTCAGCTGTGACATAATGCGCGGTCGCTCCGATCAGCTTGACGCCCTTATCATACGCTTGGCGATAAGGGTCTGCCCCCACAAATGCAGGCAAGAACGAATGATGAATATTGATCACCTGCATCGGCCAGCGCTTCACAAAATCAGACGACAGTATCTGCATGTAGCGGGCCAATACCAGCAAATCATTCCCTTCCATCAATTTATGAATCTGCTCTTCTGCCTGTTCCTTATTGTCTTTGCTCACAGCAACATGATGGAAGGTGATGCCAAAGTTTTTTACGGCTTGACGTAAGTCAGGATGGTTACTGACCACGCAAGTAATTTCGCAATCAAGCAAGCCGCGTTGGTGTCGCCACAATAAATCTAACAACGCATGATCAAACTTGGACACCAAAATACCCACCTTGGTCTTGACCGCATTGTTATGTAGTCGCCATTCCATATTATGGCGTTTGGCGACCGTATGGCTAAAGCTGACTTCAAAATTATCAATAATCTCGCTTAGTCCTGCTAAGGCAAATTCTAAACGCATAAAGTATTGACCGCCTTCGTGAGCGGTCGAATACTGATCTAGCGTGATGATATTCGCGCCATAACGATGGATAAACTCAGATACTGCTTGTACGATACCGGCTTGATCTTTGCATTTGATCAAAAGCGTTGCGGTATCGATAGCAGTGGTGACTTGTTTGCTCTGTGAGGCTGTGTTGGATAGTGAAGTCGTTTTGGTATTGTCTGACATAATACGCCCAATATAAAAAATGATGACTTATCGCTGAAAAAAAGCTGACAGCGTAGTAAACCGATTATTTTAATCTTTTTTGTACTATTTTGCTGAGCGAGTTGGTGGTTTTTGGTTATTTAGCTGTTTGAGATGACAAACTAAAAACCCCCAACGTAAGGTTGGGGGTTTTACCGAATAATGCACTTTAAGTTAATGCGAGGTAGTGGCTACTCAACTTTAAGCGTTTTAGAGAAATTGACGCCACTACGACTGATTTTGATTTTAGAACCTAGCGCAAATGCCTCGTTAAAATCTACGATAAAGCTATCGTAACCTGTCGTTACTGATCCTGAGCTCTCTCCATTAATAGCTACAGTATAGTTTGATTGTGATGGTGCATAAGGCGATAAGATTACTTTAGTAGTATCTTTTTGCTCATTAATGAAAACATTCATGCTATTTACACAAGTTGCGCCAGCATCACCAAATGGACTTATACCGCCAATCCATGGAGTCATTATGTCTGAGTCAGATACTGATACATCTCCCTCTAAAACTGGTAGACGATAATTAATACTTTGCGTGTTTTCGCTACCATTTACAAAAGTTGATGCATCGAAACGTACTTTTACCCAGCTTGAGTAGCGCATTGGATAGCGAATCTCAAAATCAGCTCGACCTTCATCATCTGTGACAAATGAGTAGCCATCATCTGATAAAGTGCCACCAATAATAGCCACAGGGTTAATAGTCTCTAATTGACCGTTACCAATGCTACCGTCGCTATTAAAGTTAATATCTTCGTCCTGATCTAACGTATAGTTGTAATTTAGATCCTCAGTTGGTATCCAATTAGATTCTAAATAAATAGGTGACTTTTCAGAGAACACCTTAGGCTCTGGTGTGATAGAAATAATATTACCATTCTCATCCTTCTCTTCAGTATCAGCCGCTTGATACGTCACGGTACTGTCTAACAAACACACCCTTCCTTGCGCATATTGTGTGGCATAAGACTTAACAGAGACTTCTTGATTGGGTACAGCACGCCCTGAGCCGTCCATGACAGAGATTGAGCCACGTACGGTGTAGTAAATATCGTCAGAAGATATTTTATTAGCGAATGCTAGAGTAGTGTATACAGCTTCTTCTGAGACAGTAATATTGGTGGTTTTACTACCAATCCCTGCGTTATCCTCTAATAAACGTGCGTTGATAATGACACCGCCCACAGGAGAGCTGGCATTGGCTTGATAAACCACGCGCGCCTCACCTCTACTATCCGTTACCGCTGTTGCAGCAGACAAACGACCTGCTGACGAGTCTGACGCACGACTAAAAACGACCGTTTGCCCTTCGACTGGCACATCGTTTTTGTCTTTGACTGTCGCTACCACTTCGGTGCTACCACCAGGAGTAATAACAGACTTTACTGCTTGGAACAGCATCTTAGCAGGCGTGGTGGCACGGAAGCGTGTATCAACTGTGGTTTGATAACGCGGCTCACCGTTTTGCAGACTCTCACCAAGTACAGTCGCTTGTAGTGCAGTGATACCAGCAAGCTGAGATGTCAAAGTGACCGGTATGGTAATAATATTGCCATTGATATTATTTTGCGCTATCGTTTTGGTAGTAATAACATCGTTATTGTTAAACGTACCGATAGTGGTCTGTATCTCAACATTTTTGCCCAACAGATCATTTGCTTCACTTAAAGAGTCAGTACGGATCTGTACATTGATAAGCTGCGGCGTATTAACATCATAAACGTCTTTGATATCAATGAAGCTGATACCTGCCTGTGAGACCTTAACCAGCTCAATACTATTTAGACTGCGCTGAATATTGATACTATTTTCACCCAAAGCGCGCGCAAATACACGTAAGTTACCATTGCTATCAAAGGTGAGCTGATTCTCATTGATTTCAAAAATCGCTTGACCGTCAGCATTTGTGATAACTTTGGCCGTCGATGCAATCAAGTCATCATTAGCGTCAACCAATTGTACCTCTGCATTGCTAATTGCTTGTCCTGTACCATCAACTAGTGCGGTGGTGATAGTAAAGACTTCATCATCTTGAAGCTTGGTGTTTGTCGCCTCAAGATCAATTTTAGTACCAACTGCTGATAAGCTTAATATTTTGCTCTCGCGTGTGGTGAGCGTGACATCGCCATTAGCGTCATACTCTGGCGTGACGATTTTGGCCTCAATATCAATGGCGTGATTTAGACGCGCATTGATGCTGCCTGCGGCTAAAAGTACGCCGACATCAATTTGACCAATAGCATCAGTGGTTACCATACTTGGTGTGGTGAGTGCCGCCCCACTTGCCGCAAGATTAGAAATAGCAAGCTGAACAGGGACGCCTGCTAAGATACCACCCTTACTGTCAGTGACACGGATGATGGCATTGGTCTGATCGCCTCCTGTGGTTAAGGTAGGCTTATCAGAGCTGACAATAATTTGATAGCTATCAATGGTGGCGGTATCTACAGCGACGATATAGTCCTGTGTTAATTCATTATTTTCAGCCGTAGTTGTTTTTGCCGTGAGTCGAATACCCTCTTCTAGAATTGCCTGATTAACGTTAGCACCATCTTCGAGGGTCAGATTAAAAGTAGCCACGCCATCACTGTTGGTATTAGCGGTACCATTAGAAACAGTGACACCCGTTCTGATAGGATCATCAACGCTCAAAGTGACTTCACGATTGCCGATAGCACCGTCTGTATTCTCTAAACGCACAAATACCTTAAAGGTATCGCCTTTGGTATTTACAACCTTATTGGCGCCAATAGTGATGGCCTCCGTCGTCCCATTAGGAATAACTGTGCTCACCGTACTGGCTTGGGTGACAATATTACCGTTGCTATCAGCGGCTGATAACCCAATAATAAAGCTATTACCAATAGTTGTTTTTTGCTCATCGGTTAAATTGTTTGGTACCGCTAGAGTAAATACAGCTTTACCTGAATTATCAGTTGTTTGACTACCGCCTGATACCAAAGTGACACCTTGGCTGGCGATAGAAGCCGGTAGTGCAAGAAATATTTTTTGTCCAGTGACAACGTTACCTTTGTTATCTGCTGCCACTACTTCAATCTGTGTTTCGCCGCCATTTAGATTTAAAGCCTTGGTTGAGCTAGCTTTCAAAGAGATAGCCGCTGTCATAGATTGGACCTTAATTTTGACCTGCTGCTGTTTGCCAGTTAGTGTCTCTGTCAAAGTCGCTGTTAATACTTGTTTGCTGAGCGCTTCTTTTTGCTCATCACTCAAATTACTTGGCACCACAACGTCAAAATTCACCAAGCCATTAGCATCTGTGTTTTTAATGATAGTTGATGAGCCAATCTGACCATTTACTGTCAACAAACTTGCCAAAGTCTTATTTTCAAAGGTTAATGTGACTGGTTGACTGCCGACTTGCTCACCAGATGACTGATTATTTAACTGTGCTTGGATGCTGGCCGTACTTCCCACATTATTAAGGACATAGCCAGCTTGATTATCAATATTATTGGTTGCGTTCAAAATATTGAGCATCACTACTGGCGTCGTAATATTTACTTTCTGTATTTCAGATTTGTAAGTAATACCTTTTTCGACATAAGACAGCTGATAATTGATACCCGTGTTTTTAAGGTCAGCACGCTGCTCAGCTGTTAGACCACTTGGTATATTAACCGCAAATAAGGCGTCACCATTGAAGTCAGTCATCGCCGACTGATTGACCGTAACACCATAATTCTGTGCCTTAGCACCCAATATGATAGCAACACTCTGATTGGCAATCGGTTGAGCTGAGTTACTGCTAGAGGATAATCTAACACTGATATTACCACTACCACCGAGTTCGCTGATAGAAGGATTAGCAATAGAAGCGAACTGAATACTACTGATTGGTTGTTCAACATTCACTGTTTGGATAATTTTAGATTGTGTGCCATCTTCATCGGTCAAGATTGCCGTATATGCGATGCCTGACTTAATCAATTGATCACGTTGTGGTTGGCTTAAGCTTTGACTAACACCAATAGTGAACTCTGCTACACCACTACCATTAGTAGTTTGCTCATTACCTTGAATGGTAATACCAGTGTTCGCACCCTCATTAAGAACCAGTTTTACTGTTCTGCCAGCTGCTGCACTACCATTTTTACGTTTGGCTGCAATCTGTAGCTTAAATTGCTCTTCTAAAATATTTACAGTAGTAGGAATGCTTTTGGCAGTTAATGTGATGTCACTTTGACCAATATCTGAACCAATCAAAATACGCTCGCTAATTGCTGTACTACTAGCACCAGAAGCTTCAACAGCATTCACACTTAGTATAAAGTTGCTCGCTTTTTCTAATGCTGCTTTTTGTGCTTCAGTGAGTCCTGCAGGTACACGTACTGTGTAGCTTACAATACCTTTGTCATTGGTAACTTGCTCCGCACTACCATCAATAGTTAATAAGCCTTGGTTTGTTAAGGTCATGGGTAGACTGGCAGAAACCAATTGCCCAGCTACTGCGCCACCATTTTTGTCGTTGACTCTAAAGCTTACAATAGCGCTACCGCCCGAGCTTGATAATTGTTTTTTGTCACTTCCCTCAAAACTGACCACATTTGTTGCTTCTGGGATCTCAACCAAGCTTTTAAAGGTTTTGGCAGTGACTGAACGATTAGGCTCTGATAATGTTACTGTGTAACTAATACCGTCTTTAGCCAACTCTTGACGTACAGAGTCTTCGAGCTTAGGCGCTATTACCAAACCCACAGTTACCTTACCTTTATCATCCAAAATTAGCTGATTGCTTTCTAAACTCACACCATTAGGCGCATCGTTGAGCTTAACAACGACTTTAGCACCTTGGATATCAGTTGGTACGTTACTATTTTTGGGACTAGCAGTGATAGTCAGTTGTTGTGTATCGCCATAAGCGCTAAGCGGCTTTGAGCTATTCGCTACAACACTTAAACCATAATCAGAGATTGGTATCGCTACAGATAATCTGCCTGTTTGTTGCTTGGTAGCACCATTTTTCTCTTGAATACTAACAGCATACGTAACACCTTCATCTTTTAACAGGACATCGCGCTCAGCTTTTGATAGATTTTCATCTATTTTGATATTAAAAGTGGCAATACCATCAGCATTTGTGACTGCGCTACTCCCCCCTACGATAGAGATACCTTTAATATTATCAATACCTAGTCCAACTTTTACATCTTGAACACGAGCGCCATTACTGTTTTTAGCGATTACAGTTAACTGAGCATTATCGCCATAAGGGTTTAATGCATTGTTAGAGACTGAAGTGGTACTTAATACCGAGCTGATATTAAGCTTGCTTTCAGTTACTTGTGTTCCATCACCACTACCTTTTTTATTTACTGAAACTTTCAACTCTTGCGGCGCCACAGCTGTGCCATCTGCTTTGTTAGCAGTAGCCACTAGAGTAAAACCATTTTTTATCAGTTCATCTTTATCAGCAACAGCTTGTGGGTTTAACTTAAGATTATATACAGCATTACCGTCGCTGTCGGTAGTTTGTACACTTGTACCCTCAATTGTAATCCCATTGGCTTCAGAGTTTTTTACGTTTAAACTAACTGCCTTGCCCACCATAGCCCCACCAGATTTTTTCTCAACCGCTTTAACCGTAACGGTAAATAAGGTTTCTTCATCTGATAACTCAACAATAGATGGTGCAGGCGTTAGTTTTTGTAAAAAGAAATCAGGCTCAACATCTGGCACTTGTTCACCGCCACCGTTATTACCATTACCTGTCCCAGTCTGTCCACCATTCCCACCAGGGGCAGGCTTAATAGAATCTACGGTATCACCATCACCGCCACCACCGCAGCCTGCCAAGGCTAAAGCACAAGTCAAAGAAGTGAGCCGAAATAACTTAGAAGTAAACGGTAGTGAGGGATATGACATGTTTTAGACTCCGCGTGGGCAGTAATTGATACGAGCAGATAAGCAAAAATCATTACACAAAATCCTAACAGATTGGTAATGATACATAGTTTTACAGTTAGGCTGGTTTTATTAACCGATTGTATTAAATATATAACAGCAACTTTACTGACTTTTGTCAAAAGTTACAACTAAAAATTAATCTTTACTTTTAAATAATCAACAACATAGGATGTGCATTTCAGGGTATAATAGCTACCCTTTAGACCAACAATAATCATAAAAATATTTGAGTATTCATCTGTTTTATGGTATAAATGTCGGCTTTAAAATTTTCTGAATTGGTCAGCCTGTTATTTGCCTTTAGATAACAGCAAAACCAGCTCAACCTTCATATAGTTTTGTTTGGTGCAAAGCTGCCGCTTGCTGTGTCCATGCCGCAAAAACGTGCAACTTGCCCAGACTGGTATGAGAAAACCTCATACCTCATAGATTAGGAGTTCGCCATGTCTCGAGTTTGCCAAGTGACTGGAAAGCGCCCTATGGTGGGTAATAATGTTTCGCACGCAAACAACAAAACCCGTCGTCGCTTTCTACCAAACCTACACAACCATCGTTTTTGGGTAGAGTCTGAAAATCGTTTTGTCCGTCTACGTGTGTCTACCAAAGGTATGCGCATTATTGACAAACTTGGTATTGATAAAGTGTTAGCAGATCTACGCGCACAAGGTCAAAAAGTTTAAGTAAAGACAGGCAGCTTACTGGCAACGATAATTTTCGTCCTTTAAGCTGCTTTTCTGCTACATCTTATGTGGCAATTTAATACTTTAGACCCATACCTATCGTTTGAAGACCCCTCATTTACAGGAAAGCTATCATGAGAGATAAAATTAAATTAGTATCAACAGCTGGTACTGGGTATTACTACACCACTACTAAAAACAAGCGCACTATGCCTGGCAAAATGGAAATCAAAAAATTTGATCCAAAAGTACGCCAGCATGTGATCTTTAAAGAAGCTAAAATCAAATAACGGCTGTTTTTAAACACGCTTTATTTGAACATAAAAAAGGGTTTATCAATAGATAAACCCTTTTTTTGGTCATAAATTTAGTTGGTTAGTGACTCACAAAACCATTTAGAAGCCACACCAATCAAAAATTAACTATAGTGTGTTGGCTCTTTATCATAAACATGCGCATGCCATTGGCTCATCTGCTTTTGCATAATGACCTGAATCGCTGCATGAATCATGTGCTGACCAATCGCTTGGGTATCGCTACCTAGCAGCTCTTTGAGTTTTTCAGAAAAATCAATGGTCATCAGCGGTGCTTCATCTTGTTCGGCATCACGTAACAGCAGTCGCCCATCCTCGGCTTCTACCAACTCGAGCGTGGTCTCTCTTCCAAATCCTGCAAATTGGTCAGTACTATCGGTCTCTACTTCTATCTCATTATCGATATCGTATGGCATTCATGTATTCCTTATTGTCCCGTCTCATACTTGCAAAGAGCATATCCTGTAGCAAAGCTATCATCTTACAGTAACGCGGGTAAAAATATCTTACTCATACAATGGACGCTTCAACCTTGAAATTCAAGGGCTGTCACATAAGTCTTCTATATAAAGGACACTTAAATGTGAGTGAGCCCATAAAATTAACGCCAGTAACGAAGTTTTGCTATCGTAAATAACAAAGCAACAAACATGCCTAAGTAGTACATAAGCTTTAACTCTAACGTTGGATCTCGATATTTAAACGGTAATGCAACGGTGGCCGTGGCAGTAGGAAATATCAACAGCATAATTAGCCAGTTTTCAATGACATTGAGCCAGCCTTGTAAATCGGTACCGTGCCGCAACGAGGCCAAACCCATGAGTAAACAGGCAATAATCAGCGCGATAAACAAAATGTTGGGTAGGTCTTTGGGAAAGATGGTATCGGTAATGTTGGTAAATTTTTTTGACATACTAGCGTCCAGTCACGCACATACAGCATGACTTATTGGTGAGTAAAAATTTTTAATCAGTAGACAAGATCAAGACAGACGCTTAACTATAAGTACCCATCAACCATAGCATCGACACACACGCTGTTAGCCAGCCAAGGGTCAATGCATTGCGAGTTTCAATGTGCATACCGCGGACTTTGTTAAGCACACGCGACCCCAGCCAAAAAAACAGGGGAATGCCAATCACAAAGGTAGGTACGATGACGGCAGCGTGTCGCAGTACGGTCTCGACATCATCGCCGACCATTAAGCGAAAACCGTAACCTGCTAGGCTCAGAACAAGCGCAAACAGCGCTAAGCCAATAGTGATACCTTTTGGCACCAAACTGCGTTGGCGAGTCTGAGGCGCTTTGGTTGGTACTTGCTCAGTGGTTGCTGAGTCATTGACGGGTTTTTGCGTGTCCATAAGTCACCTTCGTATGGCATAAAGTTATCGGCGTGTCTCAACATTATACACTAATGACCCGGTGCTACTGCTAATGACTACCATTAGCCAGTGCCAGCTCTGCACGCATGCCATCGATAGCAGCCTTATAGTCTTCTTGGTTAAATATCGCTGAGCCAGCGACGAACATGTCAGCCCCCGCTTCAGCAATCGCCCGGATATTACTGGCTTTGATACCACCATCGACTTCTAATCTGATGTCTCGACCGCTGGTGATGATACGCTGACGGACCTGACGCACCTTGTCTAAGGTACTTTCAATAAAGGACTGTCCACCATAACCAGGATTTACGCTCATCAATAAGATCTGATCCACTTTATCCATCACATAGTCTAGATAGTGCAGCGGCGTGGCTGGATTCAGTACCAAACCACACTCAGCCCCACCATCCTTGATAAGCTGAAGCGAGCGATCAATGTGAGAGCTGGCTTCTGGATGGAAAGTGATAATACTCGCCCCTGCTTCCAAAAACTGCTCAATCATACTATCGACTGGTGAAACCATCAGATGGACATCGATTGGCGCATCAACGCCATAATCACGCAGCGCTTTGCAAATCATACTGCCAAAAGTTAAGTTGGGCACGTAGTGGTTGTCCATGACATCGAAATGAATGACATCGGCACCTGACTCTAGTACTTTTTCCACTTCTTCGCCCAAGCGCGCAAAATCAGCTGAAAGTATCGAGGGTGCAATAAGATAGGGTTTAGCAGAACTGATCATAATGGAGCTACCTAATTTATGTTTATATAAAATACTGACAAACTAAAAAAACTTGCCACCGGCTTAAGTGTTGTTAAGCTTTTACAATACTGACGCGTCACGCTCACATCACTAACGCTGTTTATATTAAGTTTTACCACAGGCACAGCCTACTTCAAAGGTTAGCTAAGCTGAGCCATACGCCAATGATGTTCGATATGATCGTTTATCACGGTTTGAATAAAATAATAGCTATGGTCATGACCCGCCTGATAGCGTAATGTTAAAGGCTGTTTGGCTTTTGCACAAGCGTCTTGTAATTTAGGCGTTTGCAACTGTCCTTCTGCCAAAAAATTATCAGCCGCGCCTTGGTCGACCAAGATACTCGCGTACTGCTGCCCGACTTTTTCAATCATCTTTGCCGCATCTGCTTGCGCCCATCGTGATTTATCATCGCCGAAATACTCTGTAAAGGCTGCTTGTCCCCACGCTGACTCACTGGCCGCGCAAACGGGCGATAAGGCGGAGACGCTGACAAACTTTCCTGGAAATTTAAAGCCCAATAACAATGCCCCATGACCACCCATCGAATGCCCTGTAATACCTATGCTATCAATAGGAAACTCAGCGCGTAGCAAGTCATATAGCTCATCCACGATATAGCTTTGCATATTAAAATTATCTGCCCAAGAAGCTTGCGTCGCATCGACATAATAGCTTGCTCCTTGACCGACAAAGTAGCGCTCATCATTTGGCACCGCATCATTGTCACTACTTCTTGGAGACGTATCTGGCGCAATAAATATCATGCCAAGCTCGCTACATTTTTGCTGAAAATGCGCTTTGTGCGTGACATTGTCCGCATTACAAGTAAGACCTGATAAGTATAGAAGCGCAGGGCAGCGGCGACCAGCAAGCGCTTCATCTGGTAGATAAATGCTAAACGTCATCGATGTCTTGGTAGACGTTGATTGATGACTATAATAATGTTGCTCACCATCAAAGCAGCGGTTCACACTCTTTTGTGTGAGCTGCGAATTGACAGATAGACTGTGCTTGTAAGAACTGTTCATGAGTGATATTCCTTTTGTCCAAAGTAAAATATACGATGACTAATAAAAAGTACTGATAAGGTCGTACTAATACTTCCAAACACTCACGTAGTGCGCCCGCATTAATGGGCGCTCGCTGCCGTGTTGTCCACGGGCTGATTGGAAGTGCCGTCAGGTACGATATTAATGGCGGTAGAATTATTATGGTTAATAATACTAGCGACTGGTGGTCGCGTTTTATCAAATAACACCTGCTCGAATGCTGGCAGTGCCGTCTCCATGAGGCTACCAATGACCATTTGCGGCTCTGATGACTCAAACCCCATTGAGCGCTCACGCTCATCAACTCTGATACGGGCCTCTTTAAAGGCAGACTCAAAACTGGTATTGCCTCGCAGACTTTCTGCAAAAAAAGCTTGCCCAAAATAGGTCATCTCAGCGCTATTGGTACAGCCAAACGATGCCTTGTCAGCGGCTGATGCGGTAATCACCACCGTGGTCGGTGAGGCGAGCTCATCGATAAATGAACCTGAGTAACAAGCGGATACCACGATGACCCGCCAGCGAATACCCGACGCATCCAGCGCCTCACGTAACCACGTTGCGTCTAGATTTTCCATTGCCAGCGGCGGGTTTGCCAGTTGGAGGATGTCTTGATTACCATGTGAAGAGAGGGTTAGGAATAACACATCTTCATCAGCATTCATCTGCTGACCAATTTTTTTTAAGCCACGTAGAATACTGGTCTTGGTGGCTATCGGCTCATCTAGCCAACTATAAGTATTGTTAATCAATGAGAGCGAATGCCCACTGGTGCCAAATCGCACATCAAACAACTCTCGTACTTTGTTAATTTCAGAACGAAAAACGTTTTGATCAGCGTACCCAGCCACACCCATAAAATACCAATCCGTTTTACCTGAGATACTAGGATCAATGCTGTTTAACGCTTGCTGTAGCAAACGCGGCTGCTCATACAATGCCGCTTCTTCTAACACTGGCTCTACAGGAATCTGCTTAAATATCGGCTGGTCTGCGACATTTCGCTGCCAAATCGTCAAGAGCGCGACAGCGCCTATTAGTACGATTATGCGCTCCCACCAAGGTATGCGCAGGCGACGAGAAAAAATCCATAGTAAGGCTAATGTCTGCCATAAAAACAGCACCAAAAATAGGATCGGTAAAAAAGAATAACTCCAGTTGGGTAGCCAACCATAGCTGCCCAAAAGTTGCACTAGGCTCTGTAGTAACGCTGATAATGTATCAGCAACCAACCATAATACCACAGGCACAAAAACCAGCGTTTGGTTACCCGCACGCCGTGCCAAAATGATACCACCTAACAGAATAATCATCGGCCAAATTAAGTAGCTGACCAACCCTTGTTCATTAAAGACGCTACCGTTTTCAGCCGCTAGCCACGAAAAAAGTACGTTACTGCCTAATGCCAGCAGTGCAAATACAGCAAACTGAATAAAGGTAGGTTTTACCCAAGAAAACGCACGTGTAGACCCGACTAACATCCACAAGGTTGCGATAATATTGGCAGCGAAATTAAGCGAAAAGCGCTGAAGCGATACGGTTTTTAACGACGCAAGTGACAAAGACTTAGACCTCTAGCCAGTCGAGAAAAATAAAGTGAGCAACTATATAAGTGCCTTGATGTAACAGCTGCTGAATGTCATCAGTGACATTTTTTTGCGCAGCATGGAGACAGCAATTTTATATTTTAATTCACTAGGGAATGATTATAAATGACGATTAGCATGATCTAACAGTTTAGCTCGCTAATCTAACGCGATTGTAACGGATTGTCGGTCAAGAGGATAAGGCTGATTTGTAAAATTTGCTTAAATTTGCGCAAAAACAAATAAAAAAAAGGAGGCCCTATATATAAGACCTCCTTTTTTATCAGATGCTAGATACTATCTCATCAATAACTCATTGACGCGTTTTAAATAAGCGGCTGGATCTTCTAATTGACCGCCATCTGCTAGCAATGCTTGGTCAAAGATAACTTGCGCAAGATCATCAAATTGCTCGCTACTTTCAAGCTTTTTGATTAACGGATGCTCAGGATTGACCTCAAGCGTGGGCTTACTCTCTGGCACATCCTGCCCCATCTGCTTGAGCATTTGGATCATTTGTGGGGATAGCTCGCCTTCACCAACGACCAAGCAAGCTGGACTGTCGACCAAACGAGTAGACACTTTAACATCTTTGGCACGCTCGCCTAGCGCTGTTTTTAATTTATCAACCACCGGCTTTAACGTTTCTTGCGCTTTCTCTGCTTCCGCTTTTTCGGCTTCATCTTGCAAGTCGCCCAAATCTACGGCGCCTTTGGCGATGTTCTGTAACGGTGTGTCGTCAAACTGGGTTAAGAAGTTCATCGCCCATTCGTCGACACGGCTGGTCATCAAGATAACCTCGATGCCTTTTTTCTTAAACAGCTCAAGTTGCGGGCTGTTTTTTGCCGCGGCCAAGTTATCAGCCGTTAGGTAATAGATGGCTTTTTGACCCTCCTTCATACGACCTTTATAGTCTTCAAAGCTGGTCTCAAGGCCATCTTGCGTGCTGGTCGCATAACGCAGTAGTTTGGCAATACGCTCTTGGTTGCCCATGTCTTCGCCAAGACCTTCTTTGATGACATCACCAAATTCGCTATAAAACTGAGCAAATTTTTCTTGTTTGTCACTGTCTTCGCTGTTGGCCAAGCTGGCTAACAAAGTGAGAACACGACGCGCATTACCATCACGGATAGATTTTACATCACGTGACTCTTGTAATAGCTCACGGCTGACGTTTAATGGCAGGTCTGCTGAATCAATGACACCTTTGACAAAGCGTAGATACATCGGTAGCAACTGCTCAGCCTCGTCCATGATAAACACACGTTTGACGTACAGCTTGAGACCATGTTGCTGCTCACGAGTGTACAGATCGACAGGGGCTTTTTTCGGGATATATAGCAACTGCGTATACTGCACGCGGCCCTCGACACGGTTATGCGTCCAAGTAAGCGGCGCATCCATATTATAAGTAATGTTTTTATAAAAATCGACATACTCATCATCTTCAATCTCAGACGCTGAACGTGTCCATAGCGCACTGGCTTTATTGATGGTTTCCCACTCATCCGTCAGCACCATCTCGCCGCCCGCTGGCGTATCGTCATCGGCGTCATCGGCGACGTCTTCTTGCCACACTTCTTTACGCATCTGAATCGGCAAGCTGATATGGTCAGAGTACTTGTTGACCAAACGCTTGATTTTGCCGCGGTCGAGATAGCTATCTTCGCCATCAGAGTATTCTTCTTTTAGATGCAACGTGATAGCGGTGCCACGTGTCTCTTTTGTAATAGGCTCAACGGTAAAGCTACCTGTACCATCTGATACCCAGCGCACGCCTTTATCGGCAGGCTCGCCCGCTTTACGTGATTCAACACTGATGGTATCAGCGACGATAAAACCAGAATAGAAGCCCACACCGAACTGTCCAATTAATTGACCGTCCTGCTTTTGTGATTCAGACAATTTGTCTAAAAATGCTTTGGTACCTGATTTAGCAATCGTACCTAAATTTTCGATGGCGTCAGTCTCATTCATCCCGATACCATTATCGGTAAAGGTGATGGTTTTAGCGTCTTCATCAACGGCGATACGAATACGCAGCTCACCATCATCTTCATAAAGGCTGTCGTCATTGGTGGCTTCAAAGCGTAATTTGTCGCAAGCATCAGAGGCGTTAGAAACCAACTCACGGACAAAAATATCGGCATTTGAATACAGTGAATGCGTCACTAAATGCAGCAACTGTGCCACCTCTGCTTCAAAAGTATGCTTTTTTAGTTCAGGGTTTTGGCTATCAGCTTGAACAGACTCACTCATAAAAAACTCCTTTAATGTATGTGAAAAACGTATTACAAGATAGCGGCCATCACTCTGGATTTTCTCAAACAACTTGCTCAAAGAACAGTAGAGAATCTCCGTTTTGAACACCGCTAAGCTGTTTATACTAATAGGGGCACAGAAGAAAATTTCAAGCTTAAAATGTTGGTCCAATAAAAAACACCGCCCCAATTTTTTAAGGCGGTGTCATTGTATAAACAATCTACTAGCACAGAAGCGCATGTTAAGGCGTTAGGCACGCGTCAGCTCACTCGCCTCCACAGTCTCAGTAACCATCATACTCACATCACATTTAGCGAGGTATCGGGCGAATGGTCAGGATTTGCTCACTGCGACCAAACGGCCCATGCACATCATGCAGTATGGCACTGGTCAATCCTATACCATCATCTCCATATTGCTGCACAGCCTCGATCCCCAGCCAGCGACCTTGCGGCGCCCGATGCATATGGATTTGTAAGTCCGTATTGGGAAACATCCACTCTAACTTTGACAGGCCAAGACCCAGTCGCGGCACGACACCATTGGCCGTATCAACCATCCCCAATAAATGCACCAAATCCTCGGTGGGCTCACCTTCCACCATCTCATTGTCGTTGGTTATCCATACCATGCCGCGGCCCGGACGACGCTGAGTATCCGTCACCAAACGCACACTTTCAATAAAACCACCTGGCCACCCTTTCATACCATCCCAAACTGGCAAATCATCTGGTGTATGTATCGCCTTTTGGTCTTCAAGCCCTGCGATCTCACTGGTGTCTTGCGTCATGAGTCGCCAAGCACGCGCGATGATCGCATCGCGGCCGCGACTGCTCATTACCGCTTCAATAAGCTCAATAGTCCGGCCTGGGCGAATACAGCGGGTAGTGATGGTAAAGTCATCGAGCGGTATTAACCCTAAAATATCAAGGCTAATACGGGCAATACGCATGTTGGCTTGCGGTGCATAGTCGTTTAGCTCAGCCGTCAGCAAGCCTGTCGCTGGCGCCATGTGCTGCTCATGCTCGTTCCAAGCGCCTTGGGCATGCTTGGTTGGTTGATAATGCGTCACGCTGACGCCGTCTTCTTTTTGTTCGCGTTTAATAAAAGTATAATAAGCTGGCATGACTGTCCTTAATTTTTATCAAATCTCTCTCATCAATTCTGTGCTTTACGGCTGCTATCAGAAGTCGTTATATAAGAAAACACCATGATTTTTTATCATTAGAGAGGGTTTTTCACCCGTTCTGCCCAATAACTGTAGACTCAGTTTACTTGTCAGTTTGTTGGTTACTCATAGAGTCTTCACACTTTAGCACCATCTTGCAGGCTATCTAGCCAGCGCTTGTTTTCTCATGTTAAGAATTTTGCGACTCTTTATCATGATAAACAATAAAAAAACCATAATGGCAGTGAGTATCCCATAAAAAAGACTGTAGTCTTTTATAAAGTGCGCTGTGTTTAGGACCAGTATCACTACCAGCATGCCAATAACCAACATATTTATTTTCAATTGCCTGTTGACCTCATCAAGCGTGGCTTTGGCCAATACAAATCTGGTTTTCTGTTTTTTCATTCTACTTTATCCATAGTAGGTGGCTTGTAATAGGTGACACTTATAAGACACTTTTATAAAGGCGCATCCGTGAAGCGCTTTGATGTGTGGACAGATTTTTACCTATTGACCAACTTGGGTGACCGGGATACGCAAGGCTTTAGGTAGACTAAACGTCACATTTTCCTCGATACCTGACAGCTCGCTAGGCAAATCCCCACCCCACTCTTGCAACCGCTGTAGCACCTCTTGAATCAGTACTTCAGGCGCTGATGCACCCGCGGTAACCCCAACACTCTGCACACCTTCCAACCAGCTACGATCCATCTCATTAGCATTATCAATCAGATAAGCACGACAGTCCATACGCTCTGCTAACTCACGTAGACGATTAGAGTTGGAAGAATTTGGTGAGCCAACCACCAAGACCACCTCACAGCGGCTGGCTAAATCTTTTACCGCATCTTGGCGGTTTTGGGTGGCATAACAAATATCGTCTTTACGTGGGCCTTGAATACTCGGAAATTTATCCCGTAGCGCATCAATGACGCGAGCCGTGTCATCCATTGATAAAGTGGTTTGGGTGACAAACGCCAATCGCTCAGCATCTTGTACACTCAACGCTTCGACATCACTCACGTCTTCGACCAGATGAATCTGACCGCCATGGCGACGACTAAAGCGGCCCATGGTGCCTTCTACTTCGGGATGTCCTGCGTGACCAATGAGCACCGCGTCCATACCGTCTTGAGCAAACTTAGCGACCTCGATATGCACCTTAGTGACGAGCGGGCAAGTGGCATCGAAGACGGTAAGATCACGGCGCTCAGCCTCATCTTCGACGGCTTTTGAGACACCATGGGCTGAAAAAATAACGATAGAGCCGTCTGGCACTTCGTGCAGCTCTTCAACAAAGACAGCGCCGCGATTGGCCAAGTCAGAGACGACGAATTTATTATGTACCACCTCATGACGAACATAAATGGGTGGCTCAAAACGTGTCAATGCTTCATTAACAATCGCAATCGCGCGGTCCACACCAGCACAAAATCCACGGGGATTGGCAAGATAAATTTGCATAAGGAGGCCTATCATTGGATAATTTATGGTTAAAGCTTATTTTTAAAAGCTTCCATTCAAAAGTTGGAAGGAAATCACTGCCTACTTTAGCATAATTTGCTTTTATTGCCTTTGAAAATACCACTGTTCTATGTGAGGGCACAATACCCTAACAAGGTGTTGGTCAAGGTGGCTTTAATTAAAATAAAAGCCATAAAAGCAGTTTATAATGACACAGCAACACTGATTTCTCTCATCATCATGATGGCGATTTTTATTTTTACCAGCCCTTAGCCGTTCACCAAGACATCTTTTAGTCGTTTATTAGGACACACTTTACTAGGAAACACTGTATGACAGGTTCACTATTTATTATTACCGCCGCCTCTGGTACAGGCAAAACTTCATTGGTAAAACAACTGCTTGCCACCACCAATGACTTGACTGTCAGTGTCTCGCACACCACCCGCGCGCCGCGTCCTGGTGAGATTGATGGCCAGCATTATCACTTTACCGACGTAGATACCTTTGTAAGCGCCATTGGTGACAATCAGTTTTTAGAACATGCCGAGGTGTTTGGTAACTATTATGGTACCTCAGAACAAAGCGTTCGAGCCCAGTTAGAAGCAGGGGTTGATGTGATTTTGGAGATTGACTGGCAGGGAGCGCTGCAAGTCAAAAAGATATTCACTGAAGCGACCATGATTTTTATTTTGCCACCCAGTATCGCAACCTTGCGCCAACGTCTATCGGCGCGTGCGCAGGACACACTAGAAGTCATCGAGCAACGTCTGGCGGGTGCCGTCACTGAGATGGCGCAGTACGTCCATTTCGACTATGTCATCATCAATGACAATTTTGAAGTCGCTTTGACTGAGCTAAAAGCGATCATCGTGGCGGACAGACAGACCCTTACGCGCCAACAACAGCGCTATCATCGCACCATCACTAACTTGCTCAGTAATAAAGCGGAAGAATAAGCTGAGCGTTCATCATCGTTGGCAGTTCACTAAAAAGAAGACATAAAAAGCAACTACGCGACTGCACAAAAAATGCTATAATGTTTAACTATCCCTTTTTACATTTTTGATACTATTTTTGTTAAGTGGCGGGCCATGTCCGTGACTGATAGAAACAACCGAGGTAGCTATTTATGGCACGAGTGACGATTGAAGATTGTTTAGATAACGTTGATAATCGCTTTGAGCTGATTTTAGTCGCAAGCAAGCGCGCCCGTCAATTGGCCAAAGGTATCGCTGAACCAATGGTTGATGTCGATAATGACAAGCCTACTGTCTTGGCATTACGTGAAATTGCTGCTGGTAAAATCACACGTGATATTCTAAATCAGCCAGAGCATCATTTTGCAACCAGCTCATTGGATTTAGCCTTGTCAGGCGATCACAGTTTTTAATAAACTGCTTTTATAACGTCTGGGGTATAAAAGCGATAAAGCAGACGGCGGCTTTATAAGATAAACTACCTAGTGACGATAAAGACCACAGCATAGACTGTGGTTTTTTAATGGTAATGATATGGATTTGACTGTTTTAGTCGCTACTTCTCCTTCAAAATATACCGCTAAGTTAAATTTTCTAAATTTTTACAGTGCCTGCTCGCTTAGCAGTTGACATTGAATGCAAATTACGATTAATTAGAGGGTGGCCTTCCTCGTTTTTTGGCTTTCTTCTTTCTTAAGCTTTTTTCTAATCATTCAGCATTCATTCAGTCACCATGTACCTTGATAGAATATTTACCTTGATGAATAGTCAGGCAAATAGGTAATGGAAAATAGGATCGTTACTTTATGAGTCAAACCTTACCCAAACTCAGTCATCATCTAGTCGATGACGCTCAGTACAATTTACTGCGTTCAGTAGGTTATCTCACTGCCGCTGAACGCCGTGATATTATTGATGCGTGTGAGTTCGGTGATATTGCACACATTAAAGACAAGCGTAAATCAGGGGAGCCTTATATTACGCACCCGATTGCGGTCGCTGAGATACTGGCGGGGTTTCGCCTAGATCGAGACACGATTATTGCGGCGATTTTGCACGATACGGTCGAAGACACAGAGGTAAGTGATGAGCAGCTTGAGCAGCGCTATGGCAGCGTCGTGGCAAGGCTGGTCGATGGTGTGACCAAACTAAAATCCTCCTCACACAATAAGCAACAAAATAAAGCCGCCACGTTTCATAAGATTCTGACAGCCACCCTTGCGGATCCACGCGTGTTGATTATCAAGCTTGCTGATCGATTACACAATATGTCCACGCTTGATGCGGTACGCCCCGAAAAACAGCGTACCACCGCCCAAGAAACCTTGGACTTTTATGTGCCTTTTGCCCGGCTCATGGGGCTTAATGACATTGCTGATTATATCGAAGTGCTTTGTTATCGCAATCTGAACTCTGATATGTATAACAAGCTGTCCGATAAGCTACTGCAGCATGGTCTTGGCCGTAATTTCCAAAAAGAAGCCATTCATCGTTATTTGAGTATTGTCCTCACCAATTTGGGACTGAATGGTCTGGTGAAAGTCTTAGACAATCGCGTGGTGATATACCGTCAGTTTTTCCGCAATCGCGGTGAGATTAATGCGTTACTTCGTCATTATGCGTTCGAGATTGTCCTCGACAATATCGAATCCTGTGACAAACTGGCGTATTACTTGATTAAAAAGTATCAAATTGATGACAATCACATTGCTGATAATATTCGTAGGCCACTACCAGGCGGTAGTCAGTCGCTTACTTTGATTTATGAGCGTGATAACGATGTGGTAAAAGTAACTATTTTGACCAAGCAAATGCAGAGCGCTGCAAGGCTTGGCGTCATTGGCGCAGAGCACGCTTCTGATATCAGTCAATCGGTCATTCAGGCCTCACTGCGTAACATGAAAGACTTGGTCGATGAAGACAGCTTGGATGAAAACAGCCCTGACTTTTCAGCGGCCGTCTCTACCATTAATGAGCTGATGGACTATCTGCACTCCAGTAAAATCATCTGTTACAGTCCCAAGGGCCGTGCCTATGAGCTGCCACAAGGGGCCACCGCACTAGACTTCGCTTACGCTGTTGGACCTATGGTAGGTAACGTGGCCGTCGGTGCCAATATCGAGGGCAAGCCTGCCAAGCTTGGTACAGTAGTAAAAAATGGTCAATTGGTTGAAATTGAAGTAAATAGCCACTCAGAACCAAAAGCTGAGTGGCTTGGGTTTGTAGTGACCAATAAAGCACGTGAAGAGATTTTGCGTTGGTTTAAAGATTTGTCTGCTGCGGATAAGCAGCATCATGGCCAGCAAGCGTTAGACCGCGCCCTAAAAACCTACCAAAAAAGTCTCGATGACTTGACAGACAGTGACTGGAAAAACCTCACTGAATGGCGTGGATTAACAGAAAAAGATGCCCTATTTGAGCAAATAAGCTCAGGCACGCTCCTACCACAACTCGTGGTAACCCGCCTATTTAGCGATGAAGTCAATGATCTACAAGCCCAAGAACACAGTAATGATATGACGCAACCGCAGCAACTGATAGTTAACGCTTCTGGAGTGGAGCTTAACTTTGCCAATTGCTGTCATCCCATCTATGGTGATCCTATCGTTGGTCATTTGTCCCGCCATGGTTTGGTTGTCCATCGGCACAAATGTTTCTCGCTGGACGATATTCGTAAAGACAACCCGTATCAAGTCATTCAGCTGCGCTGGCGTAGTGACAAAGCCGTACAACAAGGTGAGTCAGGCGAGTACGATATAAAAAATACCGGAAAGATTCGCTTCCCCGCTTATCTAAAGCTGTCTATTGCGCTAAGCGATGAACAAATTACTGAAGTGATCTATCATCTACGCCAGTTAAACATCGGGGTCGAGACAGTTGATGTCCGTAACAGTGACACCATCATCCACATCATTGTGCGTAGTCGTAATCACTTAGCCCAAGGCATTCGTGAGCTGCGCTCATTACTCGGCTTTCCCAATATCATACGACTATATCAGCTGTAGTAACGAGGGTAGATTAGCAGCAACGGCTATGCAACACAGCATTGAATAGATCATTGACTATTTTTAGAAAAACCCAAAACAATGATAAAATAGTAAATTGTTTTATTGATTGTCTAGCAAATAAACTTAGACTGTATAATCACTTATTGGTTGATACGGCCTTGTAAGCCCAACCAGAAAAATATAAAAAAGGATATGATATGACTCGTCAAACCATTCAAACAGATAAAGCACCTGCGGCTGTTGGCACCTATTCACAAGCGGTAAAAGTTGGTAATACCGTCTACATCTCAGGACAGCTTGGTTTCGATCCTGATACCATGGAATTAAGAGACGGCTTTGAGGCACAAGCGAAGCAAGTCTTTGAAAATATTAAGGCCATTTGTGAAGCCGCTGGTGGCAGCATAAATGATGTCGTTAAATTCAATGTATCTTTGACTGATTTGAATGATTTTGCGACTTTAAATGACGTATTTGTTGCCAATTTGAGCGAGCCTTATCCCGCTCGTGCAGCCGTCCAAGTAGCCGCATTACCTAAAGGCGGTGTGGTCGAAATTGAGTCTATCTTGTATATTGAGTCTTAAAAAATAACATATGTTGGTTAGGTATTTTTAATCAGTTAAATATCATATTTTCATGAGATCTTGGCTTTAAATAAGTGGTCTTTATCTTTGCAGTTTATTTAAAAACTATACTAGGTGAATTCATATGAGCAAAACCATAAATTTAGATAATATCTCTATTGGTATGAAGGCAAATGCTTCACATCTGATTACTGGTGAAAAAATAAAAGCGTTTGCTCAAATATCAGAAGATTATAATCCCATTCATCTAGATGACGACTACGCAAAGAATAGTACATTTGGAAAACGTGTTGCCCATGGTGCGATGGTCTCAAGTTTTTTTTCATCTTTGTTTGCCATGAAACTACCTGGACCAGGATCCATTTATGTGGCACAAGATACTAAATATAAAAAACCTGTATTTATTAATGATACTGTATTTGTTGAGATTGAGGTAATTAGTATTAATACAGAAAGGAAAAGAGTGTTTTTTTCTACACGTTGCTTTGTAGAGGAAGTAGAAGTTCTAAGTGGTCAAGCTGAAATCTACCTTCCTTGATATTGAAATCAAAATAGCCAAAACAACTACTTAGGTAGCTTGGCTATCTAAGTAGTTGTCTTTTATAAAATAAGTCTTATTTTTAGATGAGATTACCGAACCACTTCAAGTAGATTTTCAGCTTTTAGGTCATTAATGATCTTGTCAAGCTCCCAAAGTGGCGCGTTGATCTTCTCTGCGATTTCAAGATTGGTATTAGACCCATCACAGTAAGCTAAAAAGTTCATCATGTTTTTAACTATTGAGCTGCTGTCCTTGGTGCTAATGGTTGGGTACAGTCCTCTTTTACCAAGCTGCGGTTCACAAAGCACTGCCGTTCGAAGCGTTTCATTGCTTTCAAGACACTCAATTGAACGCTTCAATACTTCGTAACCTCCAAGCAGACCTGACGGTGTTACCAACTCTAAATCATCTAACGACGTATGATATTCAGGATAACATCCATACTTCGTTCTCATAACAGAGCAAACAGGTAGATCGATACCACTGCTACAATACTGTCTTTCATCACTTTGTCTATCTAGGGCGTGTTGAACATTCATAAT
>NZ_DFBY01000013.1:0-22562 GCF_002366815.1 Psychrobacter sp. UBA3068
TTATGAATGTTCAACACGCCCTAAAATTTCACAATACGATTTACAGATTAGAGTCTATTATAAGCAGTCATATCTATATTTTTTCTTACGCTATCTATTGCCTTACACTAAATAAGCGTCTGCCATGTTCACTATAGACTCAATCGCCAATAAGTTTCGAATCTCCTATTTTGTATTCGCTTTATTGCTTTGCACGGCTTTCGTCAGCATTTTTATGTATGCTGAGATGCGAATTGAACAGGACTTAGTGAAAGGGCGACTTTTACAGCAGCTACAAATCAGTCAAGAAAAATATGGTGAACAGGCTGTTTATACAGCAAATCCGGGTATTAAAATTTATCGTTATGATAGTGCGCCTGAGAATTTAAAAACAATAGCCAACGGAACCGTTCAAGAAATGCGAGTAACCGTAAATAATAAAGCGGGTAAAACTGAAACTAATCTGCATTTTTTTGCTTATCCACAAAATGAGCAAAACTATATTTTGACCTACTTAGAAGGGTCTGAAATGGCGATGGAGAATTATCCTGTTTTAGCAATCTTTGAGAATCTAGAAGATATATTTGCTGATGCACTAAAAATTGCGGTCCTTTTGAGCTTACTAATCGCTGCGCTATTCTCTTATTTATCCTCTAAGCAAATCATCAAGCCTTTATTAGATCTAAAAAAAGCGGTAGAGACCGATCATCAAAATTTAACCGAATTAACCCACCTACCCTCAGAAGTTGGGGTGTTAGCACAAGCGATTGATGAGAAAAATAATAACCTTGAGCAGTATCTAAAGCGTGAGCAATTATTCACAGGCGATGTCAGCCATGAATTGCGTACCCCTTTAACCATAATAATGGGCGCATCCGAGGTATTAGCCTCCCAATTAGCGCACGACAGCTATTTAAGCGAATTTACTAACCGTATCAACACGACTGCAAAGGAGACCACTGAGATTATCAGCGCCTTATTACTACTCTCTCGTGCCCCTGAAAAACTGGATGCCCCGCAAACCTCTATTAATAGTATTGCTATAAATGAGGCGCAGCGCTTAAACTATCTACTCAAATATAAGTCAGTCACTTGTACAATAATCGCTGAACAAGTGTATTTTACAAACGTGCGTCCTGAACTGCTAAAAATGGCGCTAGGTAACCTCATTAAAAATGCCTTTCAATACACAGATGATGGCGAAGTCATCATAACTATCGATAGTGACAAAATAGTCGTTACTGATACGGGTCTTGGTATTCCTGAGAGTATGATGCCGCTGCTGTATGAGCGCTTTGAGCGTTTAGAGCATAGCAATACGGATGGCAAAACGGATGGCAAAACGGATGACAATTCGAGCACAGATAAGGCATTTAGTAATAAGGTTGAAGGGTCGGGCTTAGGACTTAGTATCGTGCAGCGTATTATGACGCATATGGATTGGGAATTAACCCATCAAGCCAATAAAACTGGGGGCAGCAGCTTTAGTATTTATTATCGTTAAGGCTATCGAACGATAAGCCCAATTATATAGCTTTAGTCAAAGCAGTAGCCGACACCTCAATAGCACAGGTGTTAGTTACTGCTTTTTGGTTTGTCCAGTATTTAGGTATTAAGCTTAGTAAAGACGCTATATCAAAAGTCTAAAACCCGCAATTGCCCTACTTAAGCAACGGTATAAATTTAATTTCAGGGTTTTATCTTAACGCTTTCTTAACGATACCAATCTTATAATGATACCTAAGTGCTAACCAGTGCCCTCCTACACTGGGATCATTACAACAAGAATTATATCGGTGATTGCACTTTTTATTTTATTCCCAAAGCTTGCCATACCCTCTAACTTTAATGACTATTAAGCAATCAACATGAGTACTCGCAAACCTACTATTCTCGATAATGAAGCCGCAGATTTTGATTATAAACTTAAAGAAACAACTGGCTCTCTACTGGTAGCTGATAGCTTTGCGAGTGAAGTTAAAGGTAAAAAGGGGCTGTCTCGTATTTTAAAAGCGACGGGCTACTCGATAGATGGTTTTAAAGCGGCTTATAAATATGAAGCGGCCTTTAGGCAAGTTATTTGGCTTAACTTTTTACTACTTATCGTTTTAATATTTATGCCTTTTGCTATCTATATAAAAATGCTGCTGTTAATAGTTTCGTTTCTATCGCTTATCGTCGAGCTATTCAATACAGGTATCGAAGCCTGCGTTGACCATACTTCTACAGAACAACATCCGCTCGCTAAAATAGCTAAAGATGTCGGTTCTGCTGCCCAGTTTTTGGCGTTATTGCTATTGTTTGTTTTATGGCTGATGGCATTATTTAACGTCTTATAGCGAATAGCACTTGAGGTTTTGCAAATTAATATATTGAAAGGTATTTCAATGGCATTGGAAAATAACTCATCTGATTGGATGTGGCTTAAGCTGCTTTGCTTAACGATCATTACAGCGTTAATCTTTGAACATAGCCAGTTTGATATTCACATCAGCGAGCTTTTTTATACTAATGGGCAATGGCTTATACAAAAGGGCGCACAGCCTTATGCTTTCATCTTTTATGATGCTCCTAAAGCATTATTGATTTTGCTAGCCCTCTACTTAATCACTGTGTTAATTATTAAATACAGACAGCCTTCGAATAATGTTTCTATCATCAAGAATAGAAGTATCAATCAATTTATGGTTCCCTTTTCAGTACGTGAAATAAGCTACCTACTGATTATTCTTATCGTCGTACCTTCTACTGTTGCCCTATTAAAGAGTGTCACTCATGTCAGTTGCCCCAATCATTTAACGCTGTTTGGTGGGGACTTACCTTATCTGAATATTTGGCAAAACATAACCGCTAAAACCGATTCCAAATGCTTCCCAGCCGCCCATGCCAGTGCAGGGTTCTCTTTATATGGCCTGGCTTTTTTACCTAGTCTACACAAATATCGCTATAGGATATTTACAGTAGTGACTGTTTTAGGCTGGACGATGGGGCTGTATAAAATGAGTTTTGGCGATCACTTTTTTAGCCATACGCTGGTATCAATGCTGCTGTCACTGACAACAACTTGTACATTTGCCAGCTTCTTATTCAAAAAAGCAACCATTTATGAAGGCAGAAACATTGAGTCTAATACTTTGATAAGTTGATAACTACATTTATTATTAACACCTATAATCACACGTCATAATACTTAAGCTATGCATAAAATATTAGATGGTTCTATTTAGGGTATACCCATAAGGAACCAATTAGGTACTTTCACTGATTCGGTTCCCTAGTGAGGACTTGAATATTCGGTTGTACGCTATTGTTATCATCACTCCTAGTTATTTATAGTAGCTCCGTGTACACAGTAGTGTCCTTTTTAACATGAAATGGCGGTATATCCATTTCATGTTAAGTCACTGTAGACCATTAAGTATAAGACGGCCTTTAAACCACCAGGCTCCTGATCAACGTTCGATGACTTAAATTAATCTGTATACCATTGTCGTTCGCCTACTTAGCACTAGCACCGATGACTTTATGACTTGAGCCAGCGTGCCATTTGTCTTATTGGGTTTGTGTTAAGCACGGCAAATTGTACGTGTTCTAGCGAAAATCAAAAAACTCATAATGAATATTTTTGGCAGGAATACCATTTTCTTTCATTAACTCTTGTACTTTTCCTAAAAGCCCTTTTGGACCGCAAAAACTAATCTGAATCTGCTTTGGATTAACTTCACTGGCGACTTGCCGAATGGTTTCAGCCATGGCATTACTACCACTTGGGTTGGCTACGAAATCTACTCCAGACTGTTCTGTCATCTCCTGCATACGCTCAACACTTGGAAAAACACGCGCAGGATCGAAGCAATATATCAGAGTGGCACGTTCAAAATGACCGATAGTTTTATCCTCTTGCCAAGAAATAAAGGGAGAGATTCCTACTCCGGCACCAATCCAGATTTCACGCTCTGCATTTGATATACGTTTAAAATTACCATGAGGCGCATAAATATCAGCCAACATACCCACTTTGGCTTGTTCATTTAGCTTTTTTGTATAATCACCCAATGCTCGAATCACAAAATGGATGTGTCCAGTATCAGAAGGTGCGTTAGCTATGGTAAAAGGATGCGGCTCGTGCAAACCTGGTTCTTTAAGAGAGATAAAGGCAAATTGACCAGCCTTAAATTGAAACCCTTTACGGACTGGCTCAAACTCCAAGTGTACCGCCGCTTTGCCCTGGGATATAGCGACTAACTTATACTCTCCGGCTTTGGCAATGAATGGGTACAATATCATCTTGTACAATGCTGCAATCACGCCTACAGAACAAAGTAGTGCTAACCAAATACCTGCTGGACTAGTCAGTGTGATGGGAGACTCAAAGCTCAGCCAATGTAGTATAACGATTAAAAAAAGTGGGCCTGAGAACTTATGCAACCAACGCCAGTTGCCATACGGGATTTTGCGATTCAGCGCCAGTAGTATAATCAGACCTAACGCGACAAGGCTGAGTTGACGCATCAAACGCGTCCAATATTTGGACAACTCCAAAATGGGCGCAAGATCCCAAGCGTCTAGCTTGGCTTTGAAGACAAAATGATAGACAGCGAAAATAAGTGCCCATATAGCAATCCACTTATGCGCTTCATAAACCCTGTCCAGACCGCCAAAGAGCCTTTCAATACCGTGCCAACGGCTAGCGAGTATGCATGAGCTTGCCATGCACGCTAAAGCCGAAGCACCCATTATCAAACTGACTGTTGCTGATGTGATCCACGTTTCAGAGGAAATTTGCATGAGTACAGTGATTGAAGTGATCAGTACGACACTACCGATCACTTGCCATGACTTTAAAGCCATAAGAATCTCCCGAAAAATTATTTTATTGCCGTTAAGAAAGCTTGATTTAACAAGTAGGTATTTATTGAGAAGTATGGCTAATAATACAGCCTGATTCTTAAATAATTCTTAAGTGGTGTATATGGCACGACGTAGGCTACCGGTTCGCTGCACAATGATTTACCTGTTTTAACGTCCTAAGCTCACCTTAAGATTTGTTTGTTGTAATAGCGATAAGGCAGATGATGTGATATCTCGTCTGCTTACGATATCTTGCTGATTTTCAGTGTTTAGCAGCGGGTGTTGTCAATAAACAAACAAATGATTAAGGAGTGACAACCATGAGCCAAAAAGACATCATTAATTGGGACGACTCTTCTGCACATGTACCGAACATGCCTAAAGCGAGGCAAGTAAAAGTTTGGGACCTATTAGTAAGAGTGACTCATTGGACAGTCGCAGCTGGTATTATTGCTAATCTGTTTTTTACCGAAGATGGTGGTGAGTGGCATGAGTATGTCGGCTATACCGTTTTGGGACTGGTGGTCATACGTTTACTTTGGGGTCTGGTTGGCACGCGCTATGCACGCTTTACTGGCTTTTTCCCCACACCAAAACGACTCAAACGGCATGTATCAGATTTAAGCGTTCGACGCGTTGATGAGCAGAATCTTGGTCATAACCCCTTGGCCGCACTGATGATGTTATCGTTATGGGCTGTGACTATAGGGTTAGGACTAACCGGTTATCTGATGGAAGCAGGGCTGTTTGGTGATAAAGAGGTGCTTGAAGAGATTCATGAGTTATTAGCAAACAGCTTATATCTACTGGTTCCTCTACATATCATCGCAGCGATTGCCATGAGTTACTGGCAACGCCAAAACCTCATTAAATCAATGATAACGGGCAAAAAAACGGTGACAGACAAGCCGACTACTATGAAATAAGTCAAGCGATGGAACACTTATGGCACGCATATTATTGATAGAAGACGACAGCACCATCGCTGATGGAATTGTCCTTGGCTTAAAAAGTCATGGCATGATGGTGGATTGGTTTGGTGATGCCAAGCAAGGTGAGATGGCGCTGCAAGATGGCATGTTTGATGCGGTACTGCTGGATTTGACCTTGCCAAAAGGTGATGGCATGACCGTCCTAAAAAACTGGCGGGAAAAACACATAGATACGCCAGTATTGATTATCACCGCTCGCGATGCGATTGCCAATCGTGTGGCAGGACTCAATGCCGGCGCTGATGATTATTTGGTGAAGCCATTTGCATTAGATGAGGTGATTGCCCGTCTACAAGCATTGATGAGACGCAGCCAAGGTCGGTGTCAACCTGAAGTCCGTTATGGCGAAGTGGCCTATCAGCCTCAGAATCAGCAAGTCTCTTATCAAGGCAAAATGGTAGAATTAACCATCAAAGAAGTGGCAATCTTAGAGCAAATGCTGACCCACCCTAAGCAAATCCACAGCCGCGCAAGCTTAGAAGACAAGCTATATGGGTGGCAACAAGATATCGAAAGCAATGCCATTGAAGTACACATTCATCATTTACGTAAAAAACTGGGCAATGATTTTATCTTGACCAAACGCGGTATTGGCTACTATCTCAATCCAGTCCATAACCACCATTAACCACCGTTAGGCATTCAACGGTCTGTTTTTGGTGCCTCCACTTTGTCTGCTACTTGGTGAGCCTATGAAAAGTATTCAGCAACGGCTATTAACATCGCTACTGATTGGTTTACCTTTGCTGTGGGTGCTTACCTCAAGCTTTATTGCGTGGAAGCTTTGGCACGAAATCAATGAGATGAATGACACCCAAATCACTCAAGTTGCCCGTTATTTAATAGGGGTCGCCCCCAAAGAAGAGGACGATAAAGACCATCATAGGCAAAGGGATGATAACAAAAAGCACACGCCCAAAATCTATGCGTTAAAAAGTAAGCAGCTATCAGGTGATCTTGGTGAGGCTGAGGATGACTATATGGGCTTTGCCATTTGGGATAAAAAAGGCCGTCTATTAATGGCTGATGAAAATGGTCAATCATTTGCTTTTTTGCCAGACCAGCATGGGTTTTTAGAAGAGCATGATTCTGCCTATCAGCGCCTCAACCCTTTTAGTAAGCGCTGGCGTTTATTTTACGTCCATGATGATCATGACTATGAAGGTCGGGTCATTGCCGTCGGACAGAACCTCAAATCTCGCCGAGAGATGATTACTGATGCCATGTCCGTGCAAGTGCTGCCGATGTTGATTGGGCTATTTGCATTTATGGGTTTGGTGGTGTGGCTGATCCGGCGGGGGTTTATGCCGTTAACTCAGATTAGTAGTGCGCTTGAACAGCGTCAACCGCAAGATGATAGCCCCATCACAGCGGACGTGCCCAAAGAGATCCAACCGTTAGTGAGCGCCTTAAATGTCTTGTTTGTAAAAGTCGCGGATACCCTAGCACGTGAGCAGCGCTTTACCGCCGATGCCTCACATGAGCTTAGAAGCCCGCTTGCGGCGTTAAAGCTACAAGCTGATTTGTTACAGCAGCAGATATTGCAGTTATCTGGCGTAGAAGACGATAATCAGCTGTTCTATCATGCCCAAAACATTAGCAATGGCATTGAGCGGGCCACTCATTTGGTCGATCAACTGCTGATTTTAGCCAAAATAGAACCGCAACAACAATTACCTCCTGAGCAATTAGAAAGTCCGGATTGGTTGATGCTAACGGATATTGTACTCAGTGATGTCAATCGGCTGGCTCGTGAAAAGCACATGCAATTAAAACGCACTGTGAACTGTGACAATCCTGCTGATATTCTACCCATCCTTATCAATCCAATTTTATTCAAACTGCTCATCCGTAACCTGTTGGACAATGCCATTCGCTATTGTCCCGAGGGCGCTTTGATTGAACTTCAGCTCGACACCAATGCTATTAGAGTGGTCGATAATGGCAGTGGCGTCGAGCCAGAACAACTGACGCGCTTAAGCGAGCGCTTTTATCGCCCAGCAGGTCAAAGCCAATTAGGTAGCGGTCTTGGGCTATCCATTGCCAATCGAATAGCAGAGCTGCACGGTCTGACGTTAGAGTTTGCTAACCGCTCTCAACCAGAAACTGGCTTTATCGTCACGATAAGACATAAAAAAGCGATATCAAGCATCTGATAAAACGATAAAAATTAATCGGCGTGGGCTTAAGGTTGAGTTAATATTTACCCCGTATGCTAGTTGTATTCCCTAATAATATAGACGGAGTACAATCTTATGAGCCTACCTCTATTAAAACCCTTATTATTGACTGTTGGTGCAACCTCATTAGTGTTTTTTGGTGGCGTTATCGCCTTATCTGTCCAGTCGCCCAGCGCTGATGACGCACTATCAGCTGCGAATGCCATGAGTCAAAATACTGACATTACCTCTATATCCTCTGATTTATCGTCCTTTAAAGCCGTGGCAAACCCTCTCACGCAATCCCCATTTGCCAATCCATCACCTCTGGCGGCACTCACAGCCACGCAAGCAACTGCGCTTGCGCAGCAAGACGCGCCCAATTCAGTATTGCAGGCTTCACCCGAGCTCGTCAATTATAACGGCACCGTCGCTTATGAGGTGCTATTAGACAGCGGCGCTACTTATATTGATGCCAGTGTCGGCACTGTACTGAATCCGGTTGCGACCAATGACTATCGTGCTGAGAGATTTGACGATGACGATTATGAAGATAAGCACCACGATGATGATAAACGTAAAGAGGATAAACATCGCAAAGCACACGATAAAAAATACTATAAAGAGAATGATCGCCTAATCGCCATGAGCTATCAGCAACATGATGAGGAGGAATACGATGACTAATACCAAATCACATTCGACACCAGCCGTCAAAAAAATGGCTAAAAAAGCAGATCCTTTTGCCGCTCTTAAAAGCAGCATTATGATGGTCTCGATTGCAGGTACTATGGCAGGATGGCTGGTACTACTCAATCAAGAACAAAAAACTGCCCCTGTGAGCACTGCCATTATAAGCACTGCTGTTGCTGAGTCTGATGAAAGGGCAGTCACGCCAACGCCCATCGCTGATATCAATCAATTGCGACAGGTCAATGCAGTCGCACCTGTTGAGGTAATAAGGGTTGTCGCTCGTACGCGATCTTCTCAATAAATAAGAAAAACCACAGATTATTTAGTTTGAATGTTTAGTCAAGGGAGGGCTTTGAATGCACACAAATATGTCCAATCAAACAACACCGCAACTGGCAACGATTAAACTGTTTGCCATGGGTTGTCACATTCAAATTAGCTTAAATACCACAAGACTGAGCGCGCAACCTTCACAAATGAGAATAGACCAACAAGTCGCTTTTTTGACAAACGATATTCAGCAGCGCTTAGCTGACTGGGAACATATCTTCAGTCGTTTTGATGACAGCAGTGAGCTTATGAGACTGAATAACCGTGGCGACCAATGGTCTGAGGTGAGTTCAGAATTATTTGAGGTGTTGCAGCGTGCCATTCACTTTGTCTCAAAGACTCAAGGCTTAGTAACACCAACGTTATTGCACCCTCTATGGGACGCAGGCTATAAGCATTCATTTGAGACCTTGCCCAAAATGTCTGTGCCATCATTACCTGTTACTAGCGTAAGCACCCCTACAAACGTGCAAGACACGACAAGTGCTAACCATGCCAATCAGCAGATAGAAGGTATTCAGCTTCGCCAGTTAGCTGACAGACAACATCAAGTATATCTGCCAGCTGGCATGGCACTGGATTTGAATGGATATGTCAAAGGGTGGTGCGCCATGCAGTTGGCGGAAAATATTAGCCGAGTTCATGACTGGCATATTCCCTGCTTAGTCGATATGGGTGGGGATATCGCGATTGGTGTTCCAAAAAACCCAACAGATAAACCGGTGTCTTGGGGAGTGGCTGTTGCCAAGCCGTATTTTGCCAATAGTGAGCACGTTCACAATGATGAAGATGTGGCGATCCTCAAGCTCAGCTCTGGGGCTGTCGCCACATCTGGGCAAGATTATCGTCGCTGGTTGCACGACGGCCGCTGGCAACATCATTTGATCCATCCGCATGACTTGCGTCCAGTAACAAGTGACGTCCTAACTGCAACGGTACTGGCGAAAGATGCGATGACGGCGGAGGTATACGCCAAATACTGCGTGCTTCTTGGTGTTAAAGCAGCCGTGGCGTGGCTCAACAAACACCATATTGCGGCGTTGTTAATAGATAGGGATAACAAAGTGATGGTGACTTCTGCCATGCGTCCAAACCTGCTTGCTAGTTAATTTATCACGCGACATGCGCTAGATATCAATACATTAAGTAAAGCCATTCATAGGAGCATAGTCATGCATACAGACCATCCTACCAGCAGTCATACTGCTTCCAATACTAATGTTCTCACTCAGGCTCTATGGGTTGGCTTAACGTTAAGCATTGCTATCGGAGTTGGTGGTTATGCGTCGTTAACTTGGGGAGAGACGGTATCTCAGCTACTGACCAGCACAGATAAACACTTTTGGTATTTATCACGGGCAAGCGGTGTTATCGCTTATACGTTATTTTGGTTGGCAGTCATTTTTGGCTTGTTGTTAAGCACTCGTTTAGGCAAGCGCTTTAATGCAGCGCGGGTATTTGTCTTACATCAGTATCTAAGCCTGATTGCCGTAGGCTTTGCCGCGTTTCATGCTGGTATCTTATTAGCAGATAATTTCTTAAATCTGAACTTATGGCAGGTGCTAATGCCTTTTGGTTTTCAAACTGAGCGTGTGGGCGTGGCCTTGGGGCAGTTGGGGTTTTGGTTCTTATTTATCTGTGCGTTTAGTTTTTATATTAAGCAGTATATTGGTCAATCAGCATGGCGCTGGCTACACTTTTTGACCTTTATGGCGTATATGTTCATCAGTATTCATGTGTTTATGGTGGGCTCAGACAGTCGCGCGCTGCCTTTGTTATTATTTTATGCCGGCAGTCAAACAATAGTCTTTTTACTAATAACCTATCGAATAATCGCTTTAAAGCAAGCAAGGTAACTATGTGGAAATTGGTGTGTCATTATAGGCTACACTGACATATTCTAATTTATGTCTAAATCGTTTGAGGGTATCTATGCTATGCATCATTCTATTCACGACGAAGCTCATCTAAGCAATCGCAATCATTGGCTTAGGGCAGCAGTACTTGGTGCCAATGATGGACTGATTTCAACCGCGAGTCTATTAGTCGGTGTCGCTGCAGCAAGTGCAAATAGTCAAACACTGCTATTGACAGGGATGGCCGCGTTAACCGCAGGTGCTCTATCGATGGCAGCTGGTGAGTATATTTCAGTATCGTCTCAAGCTGATACCGAAAAAGCGGATCTGGATAAAGAGTTGCATGAACTGACTCATAATGCTGAGCGCGAGCTATTTGAGCTCACCAAAATTTATGAGAAACGTGGACTGGATCATGTCTTAGCGCATCAAGTTGCCATAGCTTTGACTGAGCATGATGCACTAGAGGCGCATGCCCGAGATGAGATTGGTTTGACAGATCTGAGTCAAGCTAAGCCGATTCATGCGTCAGTTGCTTCTGGATTGTCATTCATTGCGGGCGCCATATTACCGATTATTGGTATTTTACTTTTGCCAGCACAAACACTGGTTTGGTCACTCGCGACTTTAACGATAGTAGGCTTAGCGCTACTTGGCATAATATCAGCGCGCTTGGGCGGTGCCCCTGTTATTCCTGCTACGTCTAGAGTTGTGATATGGGGTGTGCTCGCTATGGTCGCAACATCATTGATTGGTCGGTTGTTTGGGGTGGCAGCATTATAGGGGCCTCATAAAACTGGTCAGTAAATAAGGGTATACCCTAGCGGAACCAGCTATTTTAGCCCTTGAACCTATTAATAGACCACTTAAAACAGACTGATATAATGGAACTACTTATAACAAACTGCTGAACTAGCTTGTCTATTGCGTTACGCATCATAGAACTCTGTAATCTTTATTACAAAGCTAACTAATAGTTTGTACTAAAATCCCTAAAATAATTACGGATTATTTTTTAAGCAATTGAATTTATTGAAATTAATATATGTAACATGTAAGAATAGCGGACTCATTCGATTTAATATGTAATGTATATGGATGCTTTACATATTGTAGAATCTAAGACTTGAAAAGTATAGGAACTCTACGATCAATCATGTATAGAGTCTAAATCTTCTCATTAATGGTGCAGTTCATTATATATTTGGCTCAATATAGCTTGAATACAAGAAAACTGAATGAAGTCCCTGTAAATAGTAGGGTAAAAAGTTTTAGTCCATACCTTATTTATAGAGTATCGACTATATCGAAGGTGCCAATATCGTTAATATCTATAACATGTAAAAATATCGGACTAACTATGAATATTCGCCATATTACTGACTCATCTCATCATGAGCTACTCTAATCATTAATTAAATCTAATTGCGATGGGACTACTGCTCACTAATGTGAGGATTTGTCCAGTCGTAGTAGCTTGATGATTTTACTTTTAATACTAAAGCTTATAGGTGTCTCAGTTAAGAATCCTAACAGTTTAAATGAAGGTTGTTGCACTTAGGATATGTTACACATTAAGGTTCATGAACAATTTATTTTTCTCTGAACTATAGGGTATTGTTTTTACTACACAATTACCTATTCTAACTCGTGAACCTAACTTTAGGTACGCATAACTCAAATGATGGCTGTGTGGTGTTGAGTTCATGATATCTGTTTAATGCCTTCTAGCTCAATAGCAACACATAGTCTACAACTTATTATTCGGTTCTTACTTTGACCTACTTCACTATCTATTATAGTTAAACAGTTCTTACGATCTGCCTGGGGTTTTTGTACGCCTAAATATTTTTGGACTATAGTGTATTTTTGATTTAGCTCAATGTACTATTAATACCAATAATGCGTTCAAATCTTGCCAGTACACCAACTTGCTATTCGGTGATTCCCACATGCTTTGTATTGAAGTATTATCAAAGCAATTGTCATGTTCTGATCTTTATCTTTATCTTTAGCTTTAGCCTCTAAAATTATTGACCCCTATAGTCAAATCTATATAAACAAACTTGATATATTTTAGTTAGGCAGCCTGACGATAGAAACTCACCCACATCTGCATCCGTAATCTAGAGCTCAAAGGAACTACTAAAAACTGACTTATTCCATCTATTATCATTTGTCATAACGTTTCTTATAAAGATAAAGATTAGTTCCTCATACAGACATTCAGCTACTAGTATAGCTGAATGTCTACATTAGTTAACCCTACACTTCTTCAACCTTCCTAAGTTGATTAGAGTAAAGTAATGTATTTAGGTATCTGAATGTACTTCTCTAGCAATCATCCCGTATTGCGCAAACCTGCTGCTAAAGCATTGATACTGCGTACTAAAGTATCTTCAACAGCAAGATCACCGTCATTACCAGTAGCATCTTTTTGTCTGGCACGTTTTAACAGCTCGATTTGTATATAGTTAATTGGATCTAAATAAGCATCTCGCCATTCAAGGGAAGCGGCAAGATTCTGCTGATGCGCCAATAATGAGGTCTGATTAAGCAGGGAGTTTAAACCTGAATAAGTCAGCTCATGCTCGTCAGTCACCGCTTTCATAATCTGTTCACGTAAAGTCTCATCGTCACATAATTGGCTATAGGCATGAGCAATACTCATATCAGACTTAGTAAACGCCATTTCAATATTGCTAATAAACACGTTAAAAAATGGCCAGTAGTCAATCATTTCCTTCATTAATGCTTCATCATCGATGACGCTATGCAGTGCACTGCCAACGCCATACCAAGCTGGCAGTGTAAAGCGCGCTAATGACCAACCAAATACCCAAGGAATGGCACGCAAAGTGGTTTTACTTGGTAGGCCTTTATTACGGTGCGACGGACGTGAACCAATATTTAATAAAGATATTTCTGCCACTGGCGTCGCTTGTGAGTAGAATTGATAAAAGCCTTCGGTATGGTCAGTCAGCTGACGATAATGCTGTTCACCCGCGTCTGCTAAACGCGCAAAGAGTGCTTCGTAATGTGGCAACTCAGGCGGTTGTATTACAAATTTTGAGGAGCAAGCTTTGAGCGTGCCAGTGATACCCATGGTCAGCTCAAATACCGCAGTATCAGTGTTGGCATATTTGGCATAAAGAACTTCGCCTTGTTCGGTCACTTTGATTTGCCCATGCAGTGTGCCGGCAGGTTGCGCCGCAATTGCTTTATGGGTTGAGCCTCCACCACGACTGACTGAGCCACCACGGCCATGAAACAAGCGGGTTTTGATACCATATTCCTCAGCGATACGGTTAATGGTTTGCTGCGCGCTATACAGCTGCCATGCAGAGGTGATAATACCGCCATCTTTTGATGAATCTGAATAACCCAGCATGATTTCTTGCGTGTTATCTAAGTGTTGCAGCAACCCTCGATAAAGCGGATTATCCAAGACGGCAGGTAAAATCTTATCGATATTTTTAAGGTCTTCGATGGTTTCAAACAAGGGTGCGACGGGTAAGTCAGCGGACAGTTGCCCTTCGTCATTCACTGTACATAAGCCTGCAAAGCGCATGAGTAGTAACACTTCTAATAATTGACTGGCGTTATTGGTCATTGATATGACGTAACTGCCGAAAGTATCTTGCCCGACCAGCTTACGTAAGGTTGCCACAGAGTTCATCAAAGCCAATTGTTCGCGTGTTTTATCACTCAAGTTATCGGTATAAATGAGCGGTGTACCGGGCTTTTCAAGTAAGCGCGTTAGCCATTCTTGGCGCTCAGTTTCAGTGAGCATTTGATAATCTGGCAGATTAGAGGCATTGGCAAAAATATCAGCTATCACCTCGCTATGATAAGAGGACTCTTGACGAATATCGAGCGCTGCCAAATGAAAACCACAGGTTTTGACCAAACGAATCATATCAAGTAATAAGCCTTCGCCATGTGCCGTATCGTGAGTATTGACACTTTTCCGAATGATGCGTAAATCTTCTAACAATTCTTGCGGATTGGTGTAAGCATCTTTTTCAGCCTCGCTATCACTACCTTTGCTTTGAATATGGCTATTAGTCGATTTTATTTTGGCAAGAATAATCGATAACAGTCTTCGGTACGGCTCATTGTTGTAATCGTCAGTATTGTAATCAAAGACTCGTCTGTCGAGCTCACGATAACTTTCAATTTTTGTATACACGTCAGGTTCGATAGCGACAATTGTATCGCTGTGAATCAGTTCACGACGCAATTTTTTGATCAACACTTGATAGTGACGCAAGACGGTATTGGCATGCATCAATACGGCCATTTCTGTGGTGTCATGAGTGACAAAGGGATTGCCATCTCTGTCACCACCGATCCAAGAACCAAAGCTCATGAACGCCGGTAAGGGATAGTCTGTTAGCTCAGGATAGATATCAACAATGGCGTCTTTAATATTACGGTAAACTTTGGGAATGGCGCTGAATAAACTGGCATTGAAATAATGCAGGCCATTATTGATCTCGTCATAGACTAAAGGTTTACGCGTCCGTACTTCATCAGATGAGCATAATAAATCAATGGTTTGCGCCGTTTGTTCTTTCGCTTGCTCATAGGCGAAACTGTTTTCAGGAAGATTATTCAAAGCATCGCTATGCTTGAATAAACTCTGCAATAGATTCATCGTCGTACGGCGACGCGCTTCAGTCGGATGGGCGGTGAATACTGGGATAAATTTTAGTTGCTCAATCAGCTCTTGCATTTGGGCGGGTTCAATATTGCGCTCACGACATTCAAGCAGCGTACGCCGAAACGAGCCTTCCCAGCTATGTTCCGATTGCATACGCAAGGCTTGACGTTGTTCTCGTAAGTAATTTTCTTCACTGAGATTGGCTAAGAAGAAATAGATAGAAAAGCTGCGGATGACATTTTTTAAGGTTTGGTTGTCTAACGAGGCAATAAAGTCGATGAGTTGTTGCTGGTTCGCTGCGTTAGGCGCCCGGCGTTGCTGGATAAAACCTTGGCGTAGGGTTTCAATCGTGTTGAGTGTTTGTTCGCCCGTTTGCCGAGAAATCGCCTCTCCTAGAAATGAGCCTAATAAGCTGATGCGTTCACGTAGTACGTCGTTATCAATAGTCATCCTTGATCTCCTGATCAAATTCATTCAAATATAGTCGTGCGGTCTTAAATGTAGGTTTTCTATGGTGTAAGCCATTTAACCTGTTTATGTGGATCTCGAAGCTCTCGCTTCTCATCAGCCAAGACGTTGTCAGCTTTATGTATTAATCATTTATTTTTTGGTGATACTGGGTCAGCCATTCCTGTAATGGTATATCTGTCTATCCCTAGTCAGCCAACAATATTATGAGTTTCATTATTACGATTGATGACTAAACTAACGGCTTCAAGTTTAATTCTCCAGCTTTACTAAACAGTCAGAATTAATATCAGCAATCGTTTTGGCACCAGTCAAGGTCATTGCGACGCGTATTTCTTTATCTAGCAGTTCTAACAAATTGCTTACCCCTGCACCGCCATCCGCTGCTAAAGCATAAATAAAAGCGCGCCCTAGCATGCAAATATCAGCGCCCAAAGCCAACATACGCACAATATCTAAGCCATTACGTATACCAGAGTCGGCTAAAATTTTAATCTCTCCTTTAACTGCATCGGCAATAGGAGGCAGAGCACGTGCACTGGATAAAACACCGTCCAGCTGTCGCCCACCATGATTCGATACGACTATGCCGTCGGCTCCAAAACGCACCGCATCTTTGGCATCTTCTGGGTCCAAAATACCTTTGATGACCATAGGCCCATCCCAGTACTCGCGAATCCAATCTAAATCTTTCCAAGAAATAGAGGGGTCAAAGTTATTACCTAGCCAGCCTATATAGTCTTCCAATCCTGTTGGCTTACCTAAATAAGTAGAGATATTGCCCAGATCGTGCGGACGGCCATTTAGCCCTACATCCCATGCCCATTGCGGATGCGTCATAGACTGTAAGTAACGGCGCATAGCAGCATTTTTACCGCTCATACCAGAGTGCATATCTCGGTAGCGTGCCCCTGGTACTGGCATATCTACCGTAAAAACCAAGGTCGAACACCCCGCCGCTTTGGCACGCTCCAAGGCATTTTTCATAAAACCTCGGTCCTTTAATACATAAAGCTGAAACCACATCGGACGGTTAATTTTAGGCGCTACTTCTTCAATCGGACAAACCGAAACTGTCGACATGGTAAACGGAATGCCTTTTTGATCGGCTGCCATAGCGGCCTGCACTTCTCCGCGGCGGGCATACATACCTGTCAGACCCACGGGTGACAACGCGACAGGCATAGACAGAGTTTCATTAAATAACTGCGTCTCGAGACTAAGCAGTGACATATCATTTAGTACACGTTGTCTAAGGGCAATTTTCGATAAATCTTCAACATTATGTTTTAAGGTATATTCCTCATAAGCACCGCCATCTATATAATGAAATAGAAATGGTGGCAGTCGGCGCTTGGCAGCAGCCCTGTAGTCGTTTGGAGATGAAATAATCATACGCTTGCCCTTATTCTGTTAAATATCTATGTAATATTTTTGAATCTCTAATTATTTATTGATTAGTGCTAAACGATGGATGCAATTGGCTTATTTTTGAAGCGGCAAGCTCAACCCACACTCACTATTACACACAGCACGAGCAGTTACGTTTGGTTTTCGACATTTTACCGATGCCGGGATTAAAGCTATTGGTTGGGTCTAGGCTTTTATAGAAATTCTGCAAATCAGGCTCTGCTTCGTATAGATGCCCTACATTATGCTCAGCAGGATATTTGGCTCCGCGTGCGCTCAATAGCTCTAACATCATCTTTTTAACAAGGTGTGCATCACTGCCCTTCTTCAAAATATAATCTTGATGAAACACATAGCAAAAGAAGTGTCCGTAATACAGCTTCATCTCTAAGTGTTTTTCAATTTCTTCAGGTAGGGTTTCAAGCCATTCTAATTCATTACGCGGTATGGCAATATCTAATGCCAATATCTCACCAACTTCTTTTTCATGTATGATTTCATAGCGTAATGCGGCACCGGCTGCCGCAAAACGATTTAAAAGCGCGCTTTCTGACTCTTCCTGGCTACATTCAAAATAGTTACCCGTGTCTGAAGCAGCAAAGAAGGTCTTCAGAAAATCCTGTGCCTCTGCTATCCCTTCATCACTCATTTTTAAGATTAGGTGATGCTCATACTGTTCACGATACTCAATCATGCGCTTCGGTAAATGCTTTGGAAATAGAGTAGCGATGAACTGCATGACTTTGTCAGTAAAATGCTTTGGCATCCATGACCACTTATGAAATTTAGCGTCAATAGCGCCTTTGATAGAAAACAATCTAGGTAAGGCATCTGTGCCGAGATGCTTAATACTTAGGAACGTGTCTTTACCGTATTTAGCGGAGACATCAAATATATCACGATGCATATACTCGCCCACTTCAGGGATATTGTCGAAGCTTGATAGTATCTGCCTTCTGAGCTGTGCAAGCTCACTCACACTGTTAGTGCCTATGTAAAAGGTTTTCTCTTTTGCCGCTATTGGATAAGTGTCAAGACGTACTGCAAACACCGCAAGCTTGCCAGCGCAGCCACTGGCTTCATACAGTCTGCGCTTGTCCGCATTAAAGCGACTGGGCGTGCTTGCATCAACGTCTTTTACTCTGGCGATGTACTCTTTGTCAGATGCGAGCTTGCCACTATCAGGTAATTCTCTTTTATCAAAATTACCATTTTGCAAATTAGTCAGTATTTCTTCTGGCGTATCACCTAGCTCTACGTCTAGATGATTAACCAATACCAGCTGTCCTTGTTCGTTTATTTGGGCAAACAACGCAAGCTCGGTATAGGCGGGCCCTCTTTTGACCAAAGCCCCACCAGAGTTATTAGATATACCGCCAATAATAGACGCGCCTAACGTCGAGGAACCGATGACGGAATGAGGCGCTCTATTGACAGCATTAAGCTGACTTTGTAGCTGATGCAATGTCGCACCAGGCAAGCTGATCACTTGCTCGTTGTCATTCACCAAATACAACTGGTTCATTGCAAGCGTATTAATCACCACAACTGGTCTATCGTAGTCATTACCGCTCGGTGTTGAGCCTTCAGTCAGACCTGTCTTAGCCGCTTGCATGATAATGATGCAGTCGCCTTCAACGCATACTTCTAGGCTACGCCAAATCTCCAGCAGTGTTTGCGGAAATAAAACGGCTAAGGCACTGCCGCCACCAGAGCGCCACCCCATTCTATAGTGCTCATTTTTCTCTGGATCAGCCTGTACATTACTAGCACCCAGTAATTGTGTTAGCTTGTCTAGTACTTGATCAGGACTAAGCATGCCTTGAGAATCGCGATTTGACGAAGATATATGATGCTCCTTATCTTGTGATTGTGTGTCATTCATCATGCTAAGGGCCCTTGAAAACCAAAAATGTAAATGGCGGCCATGACGATGATGCCACAGAACAACACATAGTATATGGTGGGTAAAATAGTACGCCTAAGTGTGGCGCCCTCCATACCAAGTAAACCCACCGTTGCTGATGCAGCCACCACGTTATGTATGGCAACCATATTACCGGCTGCGGCACCAACCGCTTGCGCCGCGATGATTAGAGAAGGTGAAATATGTAAGCTCATGGCGGCTTCATATTGGAATTGACTGAACATCATATTAGATACGGTATTAGAGCCTGCGATAAATGCACCTAAAGCACCAATGGTTGCACTAATCAATGGAAAAACATTGTCAAAAGTACCCGCAAACAACTCGGCACTGGCGACTGGCATACTCGCCACATCTGATAAGTTTACCCCTGAATTGATAAAGATTCTGACCATTGGAATCGTAAAAACCAGTACAAAACCAGCTCCTAAGACCGTTTTAGTTGATTCTTTAAAGGCACTGTTTAGAGCGCTGACGGGCTTTCTAGTTTGAAAAGCGGCGGCAACCAAAGCACTAATTAGTAACAAGCCGCCTGGTAAGTATAAAGGACTAAAACTGGCACTGATATCTGTCTCACCTAAAATCGAGGTTAAGTCTACTGCCACACTGTTAAGTAAAGACTGAAAGCCTGTAAATACTCTTGAAAACACCAGTAAAAGGGCAACCAATAAATAAGGGAACCACGCCATAAGGGTGGACATCTTCTTATCACTCAAGGTCAGCGTAATATCTTCTTTACTGACCACTAACTTACCAAGCCATTCACTCGGCCAGTTTTTTTGCGGTTCAAAATCCCATGTGGTTTTTGGTACCAAAAACCCTCTTTTAGCAGCATTAACAACGACAGTAATACTGACCAAGCCACCGACCAGTGACGGAAACTCTGGCCCTAAAAAAACACCGGTTATCATATAAGGGATTGTAAATGCCAAGCCTGCAAAAATCGCAAACGGCCAAATAGCGAAGCCTTCTTTCCAGCTTTTATTCTTACCAAAAAAGCGGGTGAGCATCATCACCATAAACAGGGGCATAAACGTACCAATGACACCGTGAATAATGGCGACTTGACTGGTAATCAGTTGTAAAAATTCGCCCCACTGTACTCCTTCTTGTGCCAGTTGAGCGCTAATGGCAGCTTTATCTAACCCATCATTTACCCCTATCACAATAGGCGTACCGACCGCACCAAATGATACAGGTGTACTTTGTATCATCATTCCCATCAACACTGCACCCAGCGCCGGAAATCCTACTGCCACCAGCAAAGGCGCTGCAATAGCGGCAGCTGTACCAAAACCAGAGGCACCCTCAAGAAAGCAGCCAAAGCACCATGCAATAATAATGGCTTGCACACGCCTATCTGGCGATACATTGGTAAACCCAGCACGGATAACGGCGATTGCACCAGTATGTTTTAATGTATTCAACAAAAAAATAGCACCAAAGACTATCCACAATACCGAAACCGTAATGACCAAACCCTGAATAATAGATGATGACACTCGGTTAAGCGTCATATCCCATATAAAAATGGCAAGCGCAGCGGTAACCACTAAAATTATTGGCATTGTTTTTTTAGCTGACCATTGCAAACCTATCAGAAAAATACCACAGAGAACGATTGGCAGTAATGCCAAAAGCCCATATATTGTTTGATTCAAAATTACATCCTTTTGATTGTGTGATCTTCCTTGAACCAAGTCATCGAAGCCTTTATTTTGACGAATTCATGATGACTAAGTTGTATTAAATATTCACAAATAGGGACTGCTTATTTACTAAAGCTGTCTTGTAGACAAAGCCGAGCACGACTTGCGACAGTTTATGTCCCAATGTCAAAAACACCCTGAAATAGTCTACGCCTTGTTAATTCATTGATATATTGCATCAATGGACAATGTTATTTTCCTTTTTTGATATAATCAGAAACACATTACTGCAATTGGAGAATAAGTGTGACCAAAGCTGACGATATGATTTTATTCGTTCAAGTTGTTGAAGAAGGGTCATTTTCTAGAGTCGCTGAAAAATTATCATTGACGAACTCAGTAGTGAGCAAGCGCATTGCAAGATTAGAAGAGAACTTAAATACTCAACTCATTTATAGAACCACTAGAAAGTTGAGCTTAACCGATGCCGGCAGGACGCTTTACGACAAAGCTAAAATTGCTAAACATGCCTTTCAGGAAGCTGAAGATGCAGTAACGGGTTACAGCGAGGATATGAAAGGCACCATACGAATAACCCTGCCTGTGGTCTCTGCAAATTTGATATTGAGCGAATCTATTGCTGAATTCTGTAAACAACATCCTGAAATATCGGTGGATTTACAAATTACCAATCGCTTGGTTGACTTGATAGAAGAAGGTTTTGATTTGGCAATAAGGACCGCTGAGCTTGAAGACTCATCGCTCATTGCAAGACGTCTTATAGATAGCCGATGGGTGATATGTGCGACGCCAGACTATTTAAAGCGATATGGTACGCCTCAAACCCCTGAAGAATTAGACAATCATGAGTGCATAATCTATAAGTTAGATAATACCTCTAACAACATATGGCCAGTATGTATAGACGGCACAGAGCAATTAATGCCTGTCCATGGTAGGTTTCATAGCAATCATCTTAGTGCGATTAAACAAGCCACGCTCAGCGATTTAGGCATTGCTTTTTTGCCCCAAGCGTTGGTCCATGAGGAGATACAACAACATACACTTACTCAGATTTTGCAACGGTTTACACGAAAGGAACTGGGCATGTATGCAGTATATCCTAAGGCCAGGCAACCAGATCAAAAGTTAAAACTGCTCGTTGCACATTTGCTAGACTCATTACATCGGAAACAGGCTTACTACTGCTAAGTAAAAAGCCTATTTTGATGTCTATAAAAAGATGAATGAAATAAAAAAGCTAATAGAGCCTTTCCTAAAAACTGTGTAACTGCTTATAATCCACTAACCGGAGAATAAGCAATGACTACTCAATCTGACATCAAGAAACTGGCCGAGCAAATGGCTGGTAGCATGAACAGCTTCGATGACATCAAAGACTTTCAAAAGCAGCTCATGCAATCTTTTATCGATACTGCCTTGGAAGCTGAGATGGAAGACCATCTTGGCTACCCCAAGCATGAAAAGGCGGATAAACCTAATAAGCGTAACGGGCACACTAAAAAGACCGTCCGCAGTGACACAGGCGATCTTGAACTCTCCACCCCAAGAGACCGTCATG
>NZ_DFBY01000044.1:0-13777 GCF_002366815.1 Psychrobacter sp. UBA3068
TTATTTCAAGTTGAGAGTGGGGTATATTTATTGTTTTTATAATGATCGATGATGACTTGTGCACACCGTTCAGGCGCTTCCATCGGCAGCAGGTGACCATAGTCTGGGAGAGAAATGATGCTTTTGTCAGGCACAAATTTTTGCCACTGTTTACGCACTTTTGCATTAATAAATAAAGTTGGCTTGCCAGTGATCAGAGTATACGGACAACTGAGCTGCTTAAGGGCTGCATCGATATGCGGCGCGGCAAAATAGTTGGCCAGCTCTTGCTCTGGCGCAAACGTAAGCCCATAGCTGCCATCGGGGTTTTTGGTCAAGCTGTGTTCTGCAAACACTCGTAAGTGGTCGTCACTGATACGTTTGTAAGCCCGTTGGCGGCGCAGATGCTCGTAGTAGTTATTGACGTCTGACCAGATAGATCGTTTGGCTAGGGTGCTCTTGAATGGCTCGCGGCGTAGCAAAAGCTTACGTGGCAGCAAGTTATACAGCGTCGCTTGTTTTTTGGTAAAGGTCACAGGCTCTATCAAATAAAGCTGTGAAAATAGCTCGGGGCGTTTGGCGGCGGCCATCGCTGTGGCAGTTGCGCCTTGTGAATGGCCAATACCAACGACAGGCTTATCTTGTGTCTTTTCTAAAAACTCAATAAGAACATCCGCATCTTGCTCGCGTGTGAGACGATGGTTTTGCGGTTTATCATACCAATAGCCGCGTAGGGCAAGCGAGCTTATATTAAAGTCAGTCGCCAGTTTACTTAACAGTGGCGTATAAGTGCCCACGGTAAAGCTGTTGCCCGCATAAAAATGCGCTGGGACACGTGTGCGTGTGCTGGAATTTGACGTTTGAGTCAGCTGGTTTAAATCATAGTAGCGTGCTTGTTTACCACTAAGATGAATGCGATTTGTAAAGGCTTCCATAAAATAAACACATCCTTGTGAATGACTTTTTTAATGAGAGTTGACGGTGGTTAGTCAGCTGTCTTCTCCTAAGAAGCCGCCACTTTGACGTTGCCACAACCGTGCGTAGACACCGTTTAGTGACAATAGCTCATCATGGCTGCCTTGCTCGATTATATGTCCTTTGTCCATGACCACCAGTCGATCAAGTGCGGCAATGGTAGAAAGACGATGGGCGATTGCAATAACCGTTTTACCCGTCATCATATCATTTAGACTCTCTGTAATGGCAAACTCAATCTCAGAGTCAAGGGCACTGGTTGCTTCGTCCAACAGCAAAATCGGTGCGTTCTTTAGCATAACACGTGAGATCGCGATACGCTGACGTTGCCCGCCAGAGAGTTTGACGCCGCGTTCACCCACTTGCGTATCGAGACCAGTGTTGCCTTTATCGTCGTATAAGTCTTTAACAAAATCCCAAGCTTGGGCTTGTTTGGCGGCCATCATAATCTCCTCATCGGTCGCATCAGGACGACCGTAAGCGATATTCTCACGGACCGTGCGATGCAATAAGGAGGTATCTTGGGTCACCATACCGATCTGTTGGCGTAACGACTCTTGAGTGACTTCATCGATGGCTTGTTCATCGATCAGGATTTTACCGCTATCCACATCAAAAAAGCGCAATAACAAGTTAACGAGAGTAGACTTTCCTGCGCCTGAGCGCCCCACCAAGCCGATCTTCTCTCCTGGTTCGATGTCCAAATAGAAGTTATCAAGCAGTTTGATAGTGTTAGATGACGCTGGTGCATTGATGGTATTGGCAGGTTTGCCCTTAATATCGTCGCTGTCGTTTTCATAGCTAAAATCAACGTGATCAAAGACGATATGACCGTCCGTGACTTTTAAGGCAGGCGCATTTGGTTTATCCATGATCGTCTGCGGAGCGGATAAGGTGCGCATGCCATCTTGTACCGTCCCGATACTTTCAAACAGACTGGCAGTTTGCCACATAATCCAACGGGTTAGACCATTCAAACGTAGTGCCATCGCTGTCGCAGCAGCAATCGCGCCAACCCCAACCGCTCCTTGTTGCCACAAGTACAAACCAATACCCACCGTGCCGCTGACTAAAATCACACTGATAAGATGGGTCGAGACTTCTAAATAGCTGACCCAGCGCATTTGTGCATGAACGGTCCCTAAAAACTGCCCCATGGCGTTTTTGGCATAACTCAGCTCACGGCGCGAGTGACTAAACAGCTTAACCGTCATGATATTGGCATAAGCGTCGGTAATACGGCCTGTCATTAACGCCCGAGCATCTGCTTGTACAATGGCTGTTTGTTTGAGTTTGGGAATAAAGTACCAAATAGTCAGCGCAACTAAGATGAGCCAAACAATAAACGGAATTAATAACAGGCTGTCGAGATTAAATAAGATGACACCTGAGGTGATAAAATAGACAGTGACATACATAAACATGTCGGTCACGGTCATCACTGTATCACGCACTGCCAGCGCGGTTTGCATCACCTTGGCTGAGACGCGCCCTGAAAATTCATCTTGATAAAATTGCATCGATTGTCCAAGCATGCGCTGATGAAAACGCCAGCGCATCTGCATTGGAAACACACCTTGCAAGGTCTGAAAATGTACAAATGATGACAATGCAATCCATATGGGACTCAGGATCATGACCGCCAGCATCAAGAGCAACATGTCGCCTTTTTCTAGCCACAGATTCTCTGGTGTATAAACGCCCAGCCAATCGACGATATTGCCGATCCAAGCAAACAACATTGCCTCATAGATACCGATACCCGCAGACAAAATCATGAACAATAGTAACCAGCCGCGTAAACCCTTGGTACACGCCCACATAAACTTTAGCATGCCATCACGAGGTGACGGCAGCGGCATGGGTGTCTCAGGAAACGCAGGTAAGCGGTTTTCAAAAAAGCGAAATAGAGCATTCATAGGCAGTCATAAAACATCAATAGCAGTACGCCAAAATCAACGACATTACTCGTTATTTTGAATCTTTACTGTTGTTATTAGGGTTGCGCACTATTTTAGCAAAATTCGCAATTAGACCTGCATGCTAATTGTAATTTGACTGCCGCCGTTGCCGTCACAAGCCCTCGTTTTTATCAATAAGACAAAAGCCAATAAATAGATTGCTGTGTAAGACATACTTTGTTACATTCTCTGATTTCAAGCTGTTTAAGTGTCTCTATCTGTTTACAGTCATGGATAGATAGAACGTTGGCTTGGCTTAAGTAGAGTTAGCCTCTTACTCTGAACATGAGGATAGTCAATCCGCAAAAATTGCGGTGCAAAAAGCAAAAGGTAGAAGCGCATGATGTATTTAACGATAGCGGTGCTTTGCAGTGTCGCCGTTTCCGTGTTACTAAAAATATTACGACAAAAAGAGGTGGATATACGCCAAACCATCGTCGCGGGTTATCCCGTCGCGTTTTTGCTGACTTGGTTTTTGCTAAAACCCGATGTCAGCGCAGTGAGGACGCTTGGCGATGCGTGGGGTATTATTATCGCGCTTGCTGTGCTGCTGCCAGCTGTGTTTATCGTCCTTGGGCGCGCCATTGAGGCGGTCGGTATGGTCGCAACCGATGCCGCTCAGCGTTTATCTTTGATCATTCCGATCGTGGCCGCTTTCTTATTGTTTGGTGAGCTGCTGACGGGTACGCGTGTGTTGGGACTGGTATTAGGGTTTTTGGCACTAGGAGCGCTGATCTATCGTCCACAGCAAGAGCACGCTGATATTAGCAAAGACGCCAAACGTACACCGCTTTGGTTGTTTGGCGTATGGGCGGGTTATGGCGTTATCGATATTTTATTTAAGCAAGTTGCCAAGCAGGGCGCGGCCTTTCCACTCACGTTATTTGTCAGTTTTGGTTTGGCAGGGCTGTTGTTGTTGATCTACCTGCTCATCACTCGGGTGCGCTGGCAGGGGAATGCGCTGGTAGCGGGGTTATTATTAGGCGCGCTTAACATGGGAAATATTTATGCTTATGTGCGGGCGCATCAAGTGTTGTCCGAGTCTCCAAGTATCGTTTTTACGGGTATGAATGTGGGGGTCATCGCGGTCGCTACATTGATTGGGGTCGGGGTGTTTAAAGAAACCCTAAACCGTATGAATGTCATCGGCCTATTACTCGCGATTGGCTGTGTGGGCGTACTGTTTTTGGTTTGATGATTTTCGCTTAAAATCTGGCAGAGGTAAGCAGTTTTACAAAAGCTTTAACGTATCAGATATAGGCAGGGAGGGCGTCCTATGATAAGGTTATCTATAAGCAGTAAGGCTGGTTTAGGCTGACAAGACTCTGTTTATTTTATGATGTTTGATTTCAATAACTAAAAATAGGATGCCCACTCAATGGAATACGAAAAGCAATTACAGCGCATAAAAAACGGTTCAGGTTTCATTGCAGCACTTGATCAAAGCGGCGGCAGCACACCAAAAGCCCTAGAAAATTATGGTGTGAGTAGTGCTGATTATGATAACGACGAAGCAATGTTTGACTTGGTGCATGAGATGCGTGCCCGTATTATGACTTGTGATGCTTTTGATAGTGAGCGGGTGCTTGGGGCGATTTTATTCGAAGACACCATGGAGCGTGAAGTCAACGGTAAACCGACGGCCAACTATCTGTGGGAAGACAAAAACATTGTGCCGTTTTTAAAGGTGGATAAGGGTCTGGCCGAAAAAATGAGCGGTGTACAAGTCATGCGGCCGATGCCAAATTTAGATTTGCTATTAGATGAGGCAAAAAACTATCCTGTATTTGGCACCAAAATGCGCTCTGTGATTTACGAGCCAAGCGCCGATGGTATTGAACTGGTCGTGCAGCAGCAGTTTGATGTGGCAAAGCAAATACTCTCAAAAGGCTTGATGCCAATCGTTGAGCCAGAAGTGGATATTAACAGTGCCAAAAAGCACGATTGTGAGCTGCTGTTAAAGGCAGATATCTTGCGTAATCTGGAACGCTTAACTGATGATCATCAAGTGATGTTAAAGCTGACACTGCCGGAAGAATCAGGCTTTTACCAAGCGCTGGTTGATCATCCAAAAGTGCTCAAAGTAGTGGCGCTATCAGGTGGCTACAGCCGTAGTGAGGCGTGTGCTAAGCTCAAACAAAACCCAGGTATGATTGCGAGCTTCTCCCGTGCTTTTACTGAAGGCTTAAGCCGTCAGCAAAGCGATGATGAGTTTGCTGAGACCATCACAACTTCAATCGAAGAAATCTATCAGGCATCAAAAGTGTAGTAGTCACCCATAAAGCAGTATAAAAAGCCCTACTAAATAAGTGTGTAAATACTTAAATAGTAGGGCTTTTCTTGCTTTAAGTGTATAGGTTATTAAGCTTACACCTCTTTATATAACTGACGTCCTTCCTTGTTATATTTCGCAGTCATCTCTGCCATACCTTGACGTATTTCTTCAGCGCTGGCCGCACCCACTTGTCCGACAAGTTCAGTATTCACTTCTTTGATCAGATGTTCCGCATCGGTCAAATCGCCCGTTTGCGGCGTTACCTTTTTATTAGCCACCTCTTGATCCAGTCCCGCTGCATACTCGCGCACGTTTTGCGTAATCTTCATCGAGCAGAATTTTGGGCCACACATGGAGCAAAAATGCGCAGACTTATGCGCGTCTTTTGGTAGCGTCTCGTCGTGATATTCGCGTGCGGTGTCTGGATCAAGCGCCAGATTGAACTGATCATCCCAGCGGAACTCAAAGCGCGCTTTGGATAACGCATTATCACGCGCCTGTGCACCGGGATGGCCTTTGGCAAGGTCGGCTGCGTGGGCCGCAATCTTATAAGTGATGATACCGTCTTTGACGTCTTTCTTATTGGGCAGACCCAAATGCTCTTTTGGCGTGACATAACAGAGCATCGCCGTCCCAAACCAGCCAATCATCGCAGCCCCTATGGCACTGGTGATATGGTCATAACCTGGGGCGATATCAGTCGTTAAAGGCCCTAACGTATAAAAAGGCGCATCAGCACACAGCTCAAGCTGCAAATCCATATTTTCTTTGATACGGTTCATCGCGACGTGGCCAGGCCCTTCGATCATCACCTGTACGTCATGCTCCCATGCCACTTTGGTCAATTCGCCAAGTGTCCGTAGCTCGCCAAATTGCGCTTCATCATTGGCGTCTTGCAGGCAGCCGGGACGCAGACCATCACCCAAGCTAAACGCCACGTCATACTGCTTCATGATCTCGCAAATGTCTTCAAAATGTGTGTACAAAAAGCTCTCTTTATGATGCGCAAGACACCACTGTGCCATGATAGAGCCACCGCGTGAGACGATACCTGTTAAGCGTTTGGCAGTGAGCGGCACATAGCGCAGCAGTACGCCGGCATGAATGGTGAAGTAATCCACTCCTTGCTCTGCCTGCTCAATCAAGGTGTCGCGAAATATCTCCCATGTTAAGTCTTCTGCCACGCCATCGACTTTTTCTAATGCTTGATAAATCGGTACGGTACCAATCGGCACTGGCGAGTTACGAATCAACCATTCACGGGTTTCATGAATGTGGTTGCCCGTTGATAAGTCCATAATGGTATCGGCACCCCAACGCGTGGCCCACGTCATTTTTGAGACTTCTTCATCGATAGAAGAGCCAAGCGCTGAGTTGCCAATATTGGCATTGATTTTGACCAAAAAATTGCGTCCGATGATCATCGGTTCGGATTCAGGATGATTGATATTGTTTGGGATGATAGCGCGTCCAGCAGCCACTTCACTGCGTACAAATTCAGGCGTGATGATTTTTGGTGTGTTGGCACCAAAGCTCTCGCCATCATGTTGGCGCATGTCGGTCAGCTCATGCTGCTTTTGTGTCTCGCGAATGGCGATATATTCCATCTCAGGAGTGATGATGCCGCGACGCGCGTAGTGCATTTGCGTGACATTTCCTGACAAGCCGTCGCCCGTTTTAGCGCGACGTGGTTTATCGATATGAGCAAATCTTAGATTGGCCGTACTGATATCGCGAGCACGCGCTTGCCCGTATGAGCTAGACAGCCCGCTTAGCTGTTCGGTATCACCGCGCTCATTTATCCAGTTTTCACGCAGTTTTGGCAGTCCACGCGTGAGGTCGATATCAACATTGGGATCGGTATAGACGCCTGAGGTGTCATACACATAAAACGGTGGGTTATGTTCGCCATCTTTGTCACCCGTGCCGCCCACAGGGGTATCAGCCAAGCTGATTTCACGCATGGGTACTTGGATATCAGGTCTTGAGCCTTCGATATAGACTTTACGGGAGGCGGGTAGGATACGATGCAGGTCGCGGGCATCTTCTTCGAAGCGCGCGTCACTTGCCGCGCGGTGGGCAGGCGTTTTTAGAGCGTCTGCTTTTTTGTCTGATTTGACAGTGGTGGCGTCAGCGGACTCTGACGTAAGCGGTGTGTGATGGGCTGGGTTAGGCGTTTGAGCCTGTCGTGCCATTGCGGTGGTGTCTGAGATAGTCATATGCTGTCCTAGCGTGTTGGTTTTTGAATAAAAGCAACACCGCCAGTAGCTGCGGGGGCAAGTCTCCATCATCTAGACAAGTTTATATTATGAGTACACGCCTGCGACCAAAAAATATCGTCACAGGTGATGGTCATCAAATATTGGACGCAGCTTTATATCCTCTCTCGTATCTGGACATGCGTTACGCATATTAAGACAGTAGTGATGATACAAATGTATTTCTACGCGTCCTTTGTCATAAATAACAAAGTGCTTAAGACTTCCCTGCGTCGGTACTAACCGCATCAGGTTCGGCGGGTGATCTCTCAGCGAATGTATCAAGGCGACTACTTTAAGAAAGCAAGTTTAATAAAGTAGGCCAATGCTACACCGCACCCCGAGTCTGTCAGTGTTGTAAATCCTCTCCATACTAGCAAAATTCTATCCTAACGGCTAATGGTATTTGGTCAGAAATATCAGACTTTATACTGGCAGTTTGATGTTTCTACGACTATGAGCCCTTAGAACCAGTGAGTGACCAGTGAGGGCAAGGATCTACTTGAATAGACAGTAGGTAGGATATCCAAATATTATGTAAAGCGCATGAAAGATTCAAGAGGTTGTCATTAAACTGTCATAAAGATTTGGCAACATAGCTCCCATGTCGCACACAATGCTTTTTTGTACCGTTGTTAAACCTCAGGAGTCCTACATGCGTTATTCGTTATTAGCAGTAGCCGTCAGCTGTACCTTAGCACTGACGGCGTGTAACAAATCGACCGATACGTCAGAGCCAGCTGCTGATAATAGCAGCGCTGTCACAACCACGGAAACCACCACTCAGACTCAGGCAACCCCTGCTGCTGGCACAGGTTTTAAGTCTGCTGAAAATATCGCCATGAATATCACTGGGGCAGGGGCTTCATTCCCGCAGCCTATCTACGCCAAATGGTCTTATGACTACAACGCTGCGACTGGTGGTCAAGTTAACTACCAATCAATCGGTTCTTCTGGTGGTATCAAACAAATTCAATCAAAAACAGTCGATTTTGGGGCGTCTGATGCGCCTTTGACGCCTGAAGAGCTGGATGAAGCGGGTCTGATTCAATTCCCAACGGTCATCGGCGGCGTGGTACCCATTGTCAATATTGATGGTGTTGAGCCAGGCGAGCTGAAATTGGATGGTGAAACTTTAGCCAATATCTATTTGGGTAAAATCAATAACTGGAATGACCCTGCCATCAAAGCACTGAATCCAGATTTGAGCTTACCTGATGCGGCGATTACCACCGTATTCCGCTCAGACGGTTCAGGCACGACTTTTAACTTCACTGACTACCTTGCCAAAGTGTCACCAGACTGGAGCGACACCGTTGGCGTTGATAAGACCGTCAAATGGCCAACCTCTGCTACTGGTGCTGGCGGCAAGGGTAATGAAGGCGTTTCAAGCTACGTCAACCGCATGAAAAACTCGATCGGCTATGTTGAATACGCTTACGCTAAGCAAAACGACATGTCACACACGGCTCTCAAAAACGCAGCTGGCAACTTCGTACAACCCTCTGCAGAAACTTTTGCCGCAGCGGGTGATATCGACTGGTCACAACAAGAAGGCTTTTATAAAGTCATCACCAATTCTGAGACTGAGCAAGCATGGCCAATCGCTGCTGCAACCTTCATCTTGGTGCACAAGCAGCCAGAGAATCCACAGCAAGTCGCTGGTGTATTGAACTTCTTTGATTGGGCCTACACGCAAGGCGATGATGACGCTATGGCGTTAGATTATGTGCCTTTCTCTGATACCGCCGTGGCGTTATTCAAAGAAAAGTGGAACGAGGTGAAGGGCAGTGATGGACAGCCAGTGTATAAGCCTGCGCAGTAATTTCACTATTCTAGATACTGTTTAATAATTGCTCATTTTCCTCTCAAATCACTATTCTTCGGTAGTGGTTTGAGGGGTTTTATCACAGCAAATTTAAAGAACATTTGAAGTTTGTTGTCATAAAACTGAATGAACACACTGGTTTTTTGAATTCACTCTATTCAATGCTGAGACACTTATGAATGACTTAAGGTCCCAACTGGCCAAACAAAAACGTTACGATATGCTGTTTGTCAACGCCACCAAGGCTTTTGCCCTACTGGTGCTTTTATCTTTAGGCGGCATTTTAGTCTCCTTAATCATCGGGGCGTGGCCGAGCATTCAAGAGTTTGGCTTGGGCTTTTATACCAGCAATAACTGGGACACGGTTGCCAATGAGTACGGCGCGCTAGCGCCTATCTACGGCACGCTGATAACCTCGCTTATTGCGATTGTCATTGCTGTACCCGTGAGCTTTGGGATTGCCATATTTTTAACCGAGATGTGTCCCACCTTTCTAAAAAAACCACTTGGTATTGCCATTGAGCTGTTGGCAGGTATTCCTTCTATTATTTACGGTATGTGGGGACTGTTTGTCTTTGCGCCTTTTTTTGGCGATCACATTCAGCCGTGGTTCATTGAACACGTTGGCCCTTTACCTATTATCGGTGAATTATTTACGGGCGCGCCCATGGGGCTAGGCATGTTTACCGCTTCACTGGTCCTTGCCATCATGATCATCCCTTTTATCGCCGCTACCATGCGCGATGTCTTTTCTGTCGTGCCGGACTTATTAAAAGAGTCAGCTTACGGTATGGGGGCAACGACGTGGGAGGTCATGTTTAAGATTATCCTGCCTTATACCAAAGCAGGCGTCGTCGGCGGCGTTATTTTGGGATTGGGCCGGGCACTGGGTGAAACGATGGCGGTGACTTTCTTAATTGGTAACGCCTTTAATATCAATCCAAGTCTGTTTACCTCTGGGGTGACGATTACGTCGGCCTTGGCCAATGAGTTTGCAGAAGCGTCCAGTGAGCTACATTTGGCTTCTTTACTACACTTAGGTCTAATCCTATTTGTTATTACCTTCATCGTGCTGTCTCTGGCTAAGCTGATGCTGATGCGCATGGATAATAAAGCGGGCAATCGATAGGCCTGAGATGGACTTCTTAGGTTTGATTTAGGTTCGATAGACTTTGAGAGAGAGTGATAAAAGACATGGGAAATAAATATGATGCCTGCTAACAATGGCACTAACACGATCAATGCGCCGTTACCAGTGAAGACAAGTTTTGAAGGACGTTATAACAAAAGCCTTTATAACAAGCGCCGCTGGGCCAATAAGCTCGGTTTAGGCTTTGCGATGGCGGCGATGGTTTTTGGGTTGTTTTGGTTGTTTTGGATTTTGTTTACGTTGTTTATCGAAGGCTTTCAAGGCATCGTACAACTGCCTGTATTCACGGCTGACACCCCGCCGCCTATGAGTGCAGGCGGTTTACGTAACGCCATTGTCGGCTCCATCATGTTGGCCTTTTCAGGATTGTTTATCGGCGCGCCGATTGGGCTTATGACAGGTATTTATTTATCTGAATTTTCTCAAGGCAGTATGCTTGGCAAAGTGACGCGCTTCTTAAACGATATTTTGCTCTCCGCGCCATCGATTGTGATTGGTCTATTTATTTATGCACTAATGGTAAAGGGACAAAGCTTCTCTGGCTGGGCAGGCGCGTTGGCATTAGCACTGATTGTGATTCCCGTGGTTGTGCGTACCACGGAAAATATGCTCAATCTAGTGCCCAACAGTATTCGTGAAGCCGCCTATGCACTCGGCACCCCTAAATGGAAAATGGTGACGCAGGTAACTATTAAAGCGGCGCGCGCAGGACTCACCACGGGGGTGCTATTGGCCTTTGCCAGAATCACTGGTGAGACGGCGCCCTTGCTGTTTACCGCATTGAACAATCAATATTTCAGTACCGATATGAGTCAACCCATTGCCAACTTACCCAATACCATCTATCAGTTTGCAATGAGTCCTTATGACAACTGGCACACCTTGGCGTGGGCGGCCGCACTCCTTATCACGACCTCTGTCTTGGTACTAAATATTTTGGCGAGATTCATTGGTGGTCGCAGCCAAAGTAGATAGCAGTCAGACCAAATAAATCTGACGATACATCCCATGACATCGAGCATTTACTTGAACTTATATGAGCTTTAATAGAGCTAGGTTGGATAAAATTATGAATGACGTCATCAGCAAAGTTCGTACAAAAACGACTGTTAATCGCTTCAATGAGATAACAAGCAATCAGACAAAAGGCAGTCTATTAAACAGACCTATGGCTACTAGCTCGCAGATGGAGCAACCAGATATTGCCAGCTTAACCAAACAAACCCGCCACGACATTCCTAAAAACATGCCAGCTGCAAAAATGCAGATTCGTGACCTAAGTTTTTATTATGGTGACTTTCAAGCGCTAAAAAACATCAATATTGATATCCCAGACAAAAAAGTGACCGCCTTTATCGGGCCATCAGGTTGCGGTAAGTCGACATTATTACGTACATTTAATCGTATGTACGATCTATACCCCGGTATGCGCGCAGAAGGTACTATCAATTTGGATGGCAACAATATCTTGGGTAAAGATGTCGATGTGAACTTGTTACGCGCGCAGGTTGGTATGGTCTTTCAAAAACCCACACCGTTTCCGATGTCAATTTACGACAATGTTGCGTTTGGCGTACGCCTCTATGAAAAATTGAGCAAGTCTGAGCTGGATCATCGTGTGGAGTGGGCGTTAAAGAAATCGGCATTGTGGCCTGAGGTAAAAGACAAGCTAAAAGCCTCTGGGTTGTCTTTATCAGGTGGGCAGCAGCAACGCCTGTGTATCGCGCGTAGTGTCGCGACCAAGCCTGAAGTGTTGTTACTCGATGAGCCAACGTCAGCACTCGATCCTATCTCGACTGGTGCTATCGAGGATCTGATTGAGGATTTAAAACAGGATTACACCATTGCGATTGTTACTCATAACATGCAACAAGCCGCCCGCGTGTCAGACTACACCGTTTACATGTATTTGGGTGACATGATTGAGATGGGAGAGACGGATCAGATATTTACCAAGCCTGCCCAAACCGCGACGGAAGACTATATTACGGGTCGTTATGGCTAATATTGAGCGTCTTATTGTTAACCAGTATCCAGCGCCTGTCATTGGTTCAACTTAAAAGATATACCGTTTCACCAAAATATGGATTTTAGGGAATACCTCTTATGCAAAGTGATAAGCATATCTCCAAAAGTTTTGATCAAGATCTTGATGAAGCCATCCGTCTGTTTTTGTACATGGGCGATAGCGCGGCCAACCAAGTCACCAAAGCGATCCATGCGCTGATTGATAAAAATGAGACGCTGGCGCAAGAAGTCATCGATATGGACTTTGACATCAATCGGATGGAAGTGGCGCTCGATGAGCACATTTTGTTATTGGTTGCCAAACGTCAGCCAGCTGCCAGCGATTTACGTTTGGTGATGTCTATCAGTAAAGGCGTGGTGGATTTAGAACGTATTGGGGATGAAGCGGTTAAAATTGCCCAGATGGCCAGTAAAATCTCGGCGCAAGGCAAGTCCTCTTATGGTTACGCGGAAGTTCAACACTTAAGCAACCAAGTTCGTCTCATGCTACACAACGCGCTCGAAGCGTTTAGTCAGTCAAATGCTGAGCAAGCGTTTGAGGTTATGCGTAATGATAACGTGGTCAACGATGAGTACCAATCGGCCATTCGTGCTTTGATGACCTATATTATGGAAGACTCTCGGCACGTCTCAAAAGTGATTAATATTATGTGGATATTGCGTGCGCTTGAGCGTATTGGCGATCATGCCCAAAACGTGGCTGAGTTGGTGATTAACTATATTAGCGGTCAAGATGTGCGTCATTCAGACTATGCCCTAGTCGAAAAAGCGGTACAAGAAGCCAATGATCGCTTAGCTGCCCGACACGTGACCGCCATGTCAGCGACTGATTTTGAGTCGTCAGACAGTGATGCGGAATAAAAAATCTCTTGTTAACATTCGAGCACAGATATTTTTGGCAAAATAAAAACGCGCGATATCGATATCGCGCGTTTTTTTAGATATAGTCAGTTTAAAATAAAACTGTTATGCCTTGGACAAATATCATAAAACAATTTGGATAAATCATTCTCCATCCAGCCTTGGCGTAGAAACTTCACCTGAGCCCATTTTTTCTCGATAGGGTTTAAGTCTGGGCTGTACGGCGGCAACCATAAAATACGATGACCATGCCTGTTCAGTAGCTTTTGAATACGCTTATTCTTATGAAATCGAGCATTATCCATGACAATCACGCATTTTGTTTTAAGACTTGGGACCAGTGTTTGTTTGCACCAATCGTAGAATATGCAGCTGTTCATATTTGTCTCAAAGTAATCAAGCGCAAACAACATCTTTTCATACAGAGCCCCAATAACGTTGGTTCGCTTTTTACCTTGCCAG